>JBFEUD010000100.1:0-6301 GCA_041547625.1 Sulfurimonas sp. | reverse complement strand
TTGACGAAGGTTTTCTTGTAGTTGGTGCATCGATTTTTTTCGCAACAGATCATTACCCCCGTGACAAAGTATGACCACTTGAGGTTTATACTGTTGAAGCAACTCTGGAAGCCGCTTTAAACCATCAGCAGAAACTTCTCCCGATATACCAGCATTAATGACTTTTATGCCACTAAGACGTTGAAGTTGTGAAGGGTAGTCTTTGCCTTTTGATGCTCCATATCCAGCGGTCAAGCTATCACCAAAAGCAAGGATAGTTGATTCTTTTGATAAAGGTTGTTTATCTGTATTATCTCCGCTTTTTACAAAAAACATTAGTATTATTAGAAGTGCTAAGGGGAAAAATAGAAGACGGATAATATTCATGTGACTTTAGAAACCCTTTTTAATAGATTATATAATAATTATTCGAAAATTGACTTAGCTAAAATTTATAGGTTGTGGCATAAGTAGTTCTGCAGTTGTTTCATAATAATCCAGCTATAATGCTATACTCGTTTGTATCTGCCCGAGATATTTTTTTAAGGAAATCCATGTTATCTTCTATTACCATCAAGCGCAACAATCACTGGCTGTATCACTGCGAACCTGCCAACAAGCAAGAAATGTTGACACAGCTCATTTCACATTATGCCGACAAATCCATTCTGATTGCCGTTTCACATAAAGCGAATCTCTCGCTCGAAGGTGCTGAGAACATGACCGTCATGACAGATGATGAAATCATGGTCATAGATGAGCAACAGTTTGATATCATCATCCATGCCGACCTTCCTGTAAAAGCCTTGCATTACATTAAGCGTTTGTCATGTGCCAAAGAACTTTCAATTGGGCTGCTGCTTCCAGAGGAATCACAACTGCTCTACCAGATCGAAACCTTGTTAGGTCGGACTATCCCGCAAAAATATTTAGAGGGCTTTGAACCGGTTAAAATAGTTGAAGAAGAATCTCCAAAGCGAACAGATCGTACTTCCAAAAACCGCTCGGAACATAATCAAAAACCACGCTATGAAAAGAAAAAATTTGGCAAACCGTCAGATCCCACCAAGCGTCGTCAGCGTAATCATCATAAAGACGGAACGGTCCGCACCGAAGAAGAGCGTGCAGAGTATCAAGTTCGCCGTGCCGAATCTGGAAAGAAGCACAAATCTAACTATGACAAAAAAGCCTCGGACGAGAAAGGTAGTAGAAAACCTTTTGGCGATAAGAAAAAGTATGATAAAAAAGAACGTTCTGAGAGTGAGTATAAAAAAAGAAAGCCGTTTGAAAAAAATAGTGACACCGACAGCAAGAAGAACGTTCGTAATTCCGACAACAAATCTGCACAACCGAAAAAAAAGCCGCGTATATTCAAGATAAAAGCCTCGAAAAAAGATGGTGATAAATAAGAATGGATGGGAAAAGAAGAGCAGATATAAAATCAGGTTGCACTGTCAGTATTGTTTTAAAGCAGGATCAAAGAAGTGGTAAATTGACAGAAGGAATTGTAAAAGATATCCTTACAAATTCTGCAACACACCCACACGGCATAAAAGTAAGATTAACCAATGGGCATATTGGAAGAGTCAAAGTAATTCATTCATGAAGTTTTTTATTGATGGTGATGCTTTTCACAATTTTCTAAAATCCGGAATGTCCCCTATCAACTAGATATTTATTCATTCAATATTTCAGCTAAAACTAGCTAAAATACGCGTTTCGTAAGAATATGTATTATTTGAGTTGGAAGTGGCGGTACCGGCGGTCAGGAATTCGAATCTCTTCGGGCGCACCATATACTACTTTAACAAAATTTATCATAATAGACTAGGTTGTAAATAATGAGTATATTCGCTTTACAATCACCGGCAGGTGGTTTTTTAGATGAAGATCTTAAACATTTTAATAAAAAATTTGATGATTGGTGTGTTCAGTGTGAGACTTTTGAAGATGCTGAGATACTGGCAGAAAGCCTAAGAAAAAGAAACAGTGTCGAGATCATAGAAATTACACCTTTAAGTTACCCACAATATTTTTTTCCGACACTTCAAGGTAATATCCATGCAACACGTCAAATAGAAGACAAGATTATCTGCATTGTTGAACCGTATATGGGTTCTAGTTTTCGTATAGCAGTTTGTGATTTGCAAACAAAAAAAGTAAGACTTACAAATACAAAATATAAAAGTGTTCTCAGCGTTGAAGGTGCATTTGCTAATTTTAGTGAGTAAAACCCTAGCTAGCGTTGCACTGTCATTATAAAGCTTGCACAATAAACTTTAAAATCATTTAGAAAACTACTTATTTGTTTTCTTCCTCTTTGTTTTCCAAGAGCTGTTTTTTACTAAGAAGAGAGAGTAATTTATAGATAGTTTTTATAGAAAACGATATAGCAGCTAAAGCCAGACCCAGTAGCCCTATAAGAACTGCGAGTGTAAGTGTTATAGAAATAAACTTAGGATCGACGTTGAGTGTGTTTGTGTAGAAAACAACGCTATTGAAAATCTCTTTGTATAAAAAAGCTGAAAATTGATACTTCATAATTTTTGCGTGTATAAAATCTACAGAGACAACTATAGCTCCTAGCCAAATCCATAATATTAAACCACCTAAAAGCGGAGCTATGATGATAGCACTTACAATCTTATTTGTAGAGCTTTCTTTATATTCTTTTTTCATCGTTTGTTCTTATTGTTTAATGCGAAGTTTCAACCAAATAGAGAGATTTTATCTACTAACGAACTTCTACTTTTTAATTGAAGTTCATCTATTATTAATCTTTCCGGCTCATCCATATGTTCAATGTTTTCAATATTCAGTACTTCAGATTCAGTTTCTGAATATATAAAGGCTTGATCGCCTTGTAAATGTATTTCAAGATCATTGATTTCTAAAACTCTCATGCGTAAATAGTAGCCAAGAAATACTTTAGTTATTTTGAACAAGTATTTAAAAATATAATATTTGATGAAAAAATGTTGTTAGTAGAGTGTAAGCTCAAAGAAGATTAACTATTAATCTTTTCTTTGATCTCTTTTGCAAGTAAACTACAGTGTTTTATTTTATCGCTGTAAGAGAGGGAATCGTTGAGTAGGATATTAATAAAAGCACTTCCTACAATAACACCGTCAGCTCCTTTTACTTTCTCTTTTGCTGTTTTTTCATTTACTCCAAAACCTACATACACAGGTGTTTGTGTAAACTCTTTGATTGAAGCTAAGAACGGTTGCAGATCTTCACTTACACCCGAACCTGTAATTCCTGTATATGCAACCATATAGATGAACTTTTGTGCATCTGTTACGATCTCTTTAATACGTTCAGGTGAATCGGTAGGTGCAACAAAACTAATATTTGAAAGGTTGTTTTCTGCAAACAGATCTTTATATGCCAATGCTTCTTCATGTGGCAGGTCTGGAATGATCAATCCGTTTACTCCAAGCTCTTTGGCTTTTGGAAGAAGCGTTTCCATATTTTGTTGATAAAAACTATTAAAGTAACCCATCCATAAAGTATCTACTTTTGGTGCTACCTCTTTAGAGATTTCAAGAACGTTTTTAAATTTAAATCCTTGATCTAAGGCTTTTTGATTTGCTTTTTCGATTGCTGGTCCGTCTGCTACCGGATCTGAAAAAGGTACACCCAGCTCTAAGGTGTCTACACCGCTTTCTCCAAGTGCTAATGCTAAATCAATACTAAAGTTTTTTTCTGGATACCCAGAAGTTATATATGCTACTAAATCTTTCAAGTTTAATTATCCGTATCTGGTATTTTTAATAAAGAGAATTTTATTTTAGTGAGTTCATTATCAAGTTTAAGATCATCTTGCCATTTTGCAAACATATCACTCACTTCAAGAAGCCAATTAACAGTTTCATCATTGATTGGTGGTTCTTTTGCTCTGAGTTCTTCTAATTCCGATTCTACAAAAGCAGCCAGTTTTGCCATCGGCTCAATTTTTAAATAGCCTGAAGCTGACTTTATATTGTGAAAAACACGGAAAAGTTCATTAATGCTTCGTTTGTACATATTTGGTTTGGTAAGGTCAATTACCATCACTTCCATGCTATCGATCATCATAGAGTAGTGATCCAGAAACTCATCGACTATTTCAAAATCAAAATTGGCATCTAAATCACTTCTTATACCCATTAAATAATTCTCCTATATTGTTCAAATTATATCAATTTTTCGTTAAAATACCAGTATTAATAAAAAAAGAGTTTTTAAATGGGTAAAAAATTAACTATATCTTCTATTCAAAAGCAAAAGGGTGTTAAACCTCTTGTTATGATCACTGCGTATGATGCACTTTTTGCAAAACTTTTTGAAAACAGTGCTGATATGATTTTAGTTGGTGACAGTTTAAATATGAGTTTTGCAGGCAAGAGCGACACGCTTAGTGCAACGCTTGATCAGATGATCTATCATACCAACGCAGTATGTAACGGTGCAAAAGAGAGTTTTGTAGTATGTGATATGCCGTTTGGAACTTATCTTAATAAAAAAGAAGCATTAAAAAATGCTATTAGAGTTTTTCAGGAAACTCCGGCTGACTGTGTAAAGATTGAGGGTGGTTTAGATAAAGCTGATATCATTCAACACTTAACAAGCAACGGTATAGCTGTATGTGGGCATATAGGGCTTTTACCGCAGTCTGTAAGAAGTGAAGGCGGCTATAAAGTTAAAGGCAAAACTGAAGACGAGAAAGAGCAGTTACTTCAAGATGCAAAAGCTGTTGAAGAGGCGGGCGCTTTTTGTATGGTAATAGAAGGGACAAAAGCTGATGTCGCCAAAGAGATCGCTGAATCAGTTTCTATTCCTGTTATCGGAATTGGTGCTGGCTCAGATGTAGATGGACAGGTTCTTGTATTTTCAGATATGTTAGGTTTTTTTGAAGCGTTTACTCCTAAATTTGTAAAAAAATATATTGACGGTGCGACACTGGTAAAAGATGCTGTTGCACAATATGCCGATGAGGTAGAAAAAAGAGAATTTCCAAAAGAGGAACACACTTACTAATTATGGAAAGAGTTGTAGAGATAGAAACATTTAATGCCGAAGAGGAAAGCTCTGAAGTAACGTTAAGACCAGATGCTTGGAGTGAATATGTAGGCCAAGATCAGATCAAAAAGAATCTCGGTGTTTTTATCGAAGCAAGTAAAAAGCGTGAGGAGGCACTAGACCATGTCCTATTCTTCGGCCCTCCTGGTTTAGGGAAAACTACTCTGGCGCTTATCATCGCAAATGAGATGAATTCAAGCATTAAAGTTACCGCTGCTCCTATGATAGAAAAAAGCGGTGACTTGGCTGCAATTTTGACAAATTTGGAAGAGGGTGATATTCTATTTATTGATGAGATTCATAGGCTTTCCCCTGCTGTTGAGGAGATCCTTTACTCTTCAATGGAAGATTACCGTATAGATATTATTATCGGAAGCGGACCCGCGGCACAGACGGTAAAAATTGATCTCCCTCGTTTTACCTTGATTGGGGCTACAACTCGTGCGGGAATGCTCTCAAATCCTCTTAGAGACAGATTTGGAATGAATTTTAGGATGCAGTTTTATAACCCTGAAGAACTTGCACGCATTATTGCACAGGCTTCAAGAAAACTGGGTAAAGAGATTGTCCATGAATCAGCTATTGAGATCGCAAAACGAAGCAGGGGAACACCGCGTATAGCATTGCGGTTACTCCGTCGTGTAAGAGATTTTGCCGATGTTGCCGATGAAACTGTTATCTCATTAGATACGACACAATATGCTTTAGATGAGCTAGGAATCAACTCTCACGGATTTGATGAGATGGATATTAAGCTTCTCAATCTTCTCATAAGTGCCAAAGGTAAACCGATGGGACTCAGTACGATTGCCGCAGCACTGAGTGAAGATGAAGGAACGGTAGAAGATGTACTTGAACCGTATCTTATTGCAAATGGGTACTTGGAGAGAACAGCTAAAGGTAGGCGAGCAA
Organism: Sulfurimonas sp.; assembly: GCA_041547625.1. GTDB lineage: Bacteria > Campylobacterota > Campylobacteria > Campylobacterales > Sulfurimonadaceae > Sulfurimonas. The sequence goes on along the minus strand of JBFEUD010000100.1, from coordinate 346 downwards.
CACGTGCAACATACGATGTGCTTAATATGGATTATGTAAATGCAGACGGGACACTTTTTTAGATGAAACCACAATATTTTATAGCAATACTTTTTGCAACAGCGTTGTACTGGATGTACCTTTTATATGCACCGTATCTTATGGCTATTACGATTGCTGCACTTTTAGCGATCTCTACATCAAATATTCAAAACTATTTGGAGAAATATCTTCACTCTAAATTTGCTGCCTCTTTTGTTTCAAGTCTTTTACTTGCAGCACTCTTTTTTGCACCACTAGGATATTTTTTAACCACACTCACTTTAAAGCTCAACTCTTTAGAAGCTGAAACGATTAAACAGGTAGA
>JBFEUD010000099.1:0-6314 GCA_041547625.1 Sulfurimonas sp. | reverse complement strand
GTGGAAACGAAGAATATTCAAACATGGCAGGGGGAACAAGAGTTTGAGTTTATAGATGATACGTCAATTATGTTTATACCGATTATGCGTGCCGGTATGCCGATGCTAGATTCACTTATAACGCTTTTTCCTAATGCTATATCTGGTTTTTTAGCAATGAAACGGGATGAAACAAGTCATAAAGCGGTACTGTATTATGACAGAGTTCCGGATTGTGAGGGCAAAACGGTTGTGCTTTTAGATCCTATGGTTGCTACTGGTGGATCACTTTGCGATGCTTTGGACGTGATTAAAGCAAAAGGTCCTAAACGTATTCTTTCACTCAATTTAATTGGTGCACCGGAAGGTTTGGCTGTTGTGGAAGAAAGACATCCTGATGTGCCAGTATATATTGCACAGATAGATTCACATCTCAATGAAAACAAATTCATTATCCCTGGAATTGGTGATGCAGGTGACAGAGCTTATAATACACCCGAATAGAAGATATATAAAGCGATAAAATATTTTAAAGAGAATATACATTATGTTAACCAATATGTATTTAAAGTATCTTCTTCAACACAAATACCACACAAACTAAGAGTATAATATTTAATAAACAAACTCAAGGAGACAACTATGCATGGGTTTGATATGAATGGATGGAGTTATATGATGGGATTTGGATGGATTGGACTTATACTTTTATTAGTTCTATTAGTGTACGTTGTAAAAAGTACACAAAATAAGAACAAAGAACCTTCTGCAAAAGATATACTAGATAAAAGATATGCCAGCGGTGAGATCAGTGATGAAGAGTATGTACGTATGAAAGAAAACCTGGAAAAATAGCTATGTTTATATTTTGATATTTTTTAAACGTAAAGCATTTACAATAACAGATACAGAACTAAAACTCATGGCAGTTGCCGCTATAATAGGCGAAAGCAGTATCCCAAAGAATGGATACAGTACTCCTGCAGCTATTGGTATACCTAGACTATTGTATATAAAAGCAAAAAACAGGTTTTGTTTAATATTCTGCATTGTAGCGCGGCTGATCTTTAAAACTTTTATAATCCCGAGCAGATCACCTTTTATTAATGTAATTCCGGCACTCTCTATCGCCACATCAGTTCCAGTACCCATAGCAATACCTATATCTGCCTGAGCAAGAGCAGGTGCATCATTTATCCCATCACCCGCCATAGCTACAACAGCACCCTCTTCTTGCAGCGTTTTAATAACTTGTGCCTTTCCATCAGGCATAACTTTTGCATATACCGTATCGATATCGAGCGTTTTGGCTACGGCATTAGCTGTGGTTTCATTATCTCCACTGAGCATTACAATCTTTATCCCCTCCTCTTTTAAGCGTTTTATGGCTGTTACAGAGCTTGGTTTAATTGGATCTTCAATTCCTATAATTGCGCTAAATTGGGACTCAATTGCCACAAATATGACACTTTTCCCATCTTTTCGCAGAGAATTTGCTTCTTGTGAGACCGTTTGCGTTGCAATATTGAGACTATTTAAGAAATCCTCACTTCCTATAAAAATTTTTTTATTCTCTATATTGCCTTGGATACCCTGACCTGTAATAGCTTTAAAGTTTTCTACTTCAGAGAGAGCTACATTATTCTCTTTTGCATATTCTACAATTGCTTCTGCTAAAGGGTGCTCACTCAAAAGCTCCAAACTTGCTGCAAATTTTAAAACATCTTTTTCATTAAAACTCTCATTTTGAACTGTAAAAGAGGTTACTTTTGGTTTTCCTTCTGTCAGTGTCCCTGTTTTATCTACAACCAAAGTATTTATTTTCTCCATGATCTCCAAATTTTTCGCATCTTTGATCAGTATCCCCGAGAGAGCTGCCCTACCGGTTCCAACCATAATGGAAATAGGAGTAGCAAGACCCAGTGCGCAAGGACAAGCAATAATTAAAACAGCAACAGCTGATACAACAGCATAAGCCAAACGGGGCTCTGGACCAAATAAATACCATCCGATAAAAGCTAAAATTGCTACTACTACGACAGTCGGTACAAAATAAGCAGAGACTGTATCTGCCAGTTTTTGAATAGGTGCTCGCGAACGTTGGGCTTTGGCTACCATATCTATGATCTGTGCAAGCATTGTATCACTGCCGACACGTTCTGCTCTCATTACCAATGTAGAGTTTTTATTGAGTGTAGCACCAATCAGAGGATCATTCAGACTTTTTGTAACAAATAAAGGTTCTCCTGTAATCATAGATTCATCAACATTACTTTTTCCTTCCAACACAATACCGTCAACAGGAATCTTTTCACCCGGTTTAACTCTTAACATATCATCTACCTGAATAAGATCGAGCGGTATTGTTTCTTCATTCCCGGCTGCATCTATAATGCGATGGGCGTGTTTTGGTGAAAGGTTTAACAATGTCTTGATTGCAGAGTTTGTTTTATTTCTGGCTTTTAACTCTAAGACCTGTCCTAAAAGTACCAAGGTAGTAATAACTGCTGCCGCTTCAAAATAGACATGCACTAATCCCTCTTTTGTTTTCATAAGAGGTGGAAAAAGTTCAGGCAGAAACAAAGCTACAATACTATAAAGGTAAGCTGTAGAGACTCCAATTGCAATTAGGGTAAACATATTAAGGTTCATTGTTTTTATTGATTCATAACCTCTAACTAAAAATGGCCATCCTCCCCAAAGGATCACAGGTGAGGATAAAAGAAATAAAAACCATTGTATATGAAGCATTGAAGTGTTTTTCGGTAGATATTGAGGGACTAGGTCATTCATCATTGAAACGACAAACACAGGTAATGTAAGAAGTACACTGATCCAAAAACGTTGTTGCATATAGTTTAATTCATCGTTCTTATTATCATTTGTATTGTCAACAATAACAGGCTCTAAAGCCATTCCGCATTTTGGACAGCTTCCAGGATGATCCTGTATAACTTCCGGATGCATAGGACAAGTATAAGTACTTTTATTCATCACATAGCCTTTATATTTATACATTATATTAAGCTTTTGTGTAGAGTATGTGTAATAAGAAATTTTCCAATAAAATTTGCGAAATTTCTTGAGATCTTGTATAGTTCTAAAAATCATATACAAATGAGTGAGTTAAATGTCAGAAAGAAAAGAAAAATTAATTCAAGATATACAAAATCTGCTAAACAGCTATGAAGGTGGCTCAAATACATCTATTAACCCTGCACTATTAGAGTTTATGGATGAAAAAACATTAATAGGTATCATAGATTCGCTTCTGAGTCAAAAAGAGGAATCAAAAGAAGCTGATATTGAATGGTTGGAGCAATTCAAAATAACAAAATAATACATTGTTGTATTTTGTTAATAACATTTCTTGGTTTTGTGCTATAATGTTAAAAATCTTTTGTGAGGAATTGTTATGAACAATATGGACTTAATCAAACTGACTGAACAAACTAAGAAGTTAACTGCTTTGGTAGTTGAAGATGAAAAAGTTACAAATGAACTGTTAAGTTCAACATTTAAAAACTTCTTTTCGGGTGTAGAGTCTTGTTTTGACGGAGAAAGCGCGTTAGAACTTTATGAGAAAACACAACCTGATATTGTGTTTGTTGACATCATTATGCCAGGGATGGACGGTATAGAACTTTCTCGTAAAATTAGAGAGATGAATAAAGATCAAATCATTATTGTAATCTCTGCAAGTAATGATATGGAAAAAATCTCTGAATCTATTGAGGTTGGTGTAAATAGTTTTATTCAAAAACCGATTGACACGAAAAAGATCTTAGACTTACTTGGAAATGTTGTAGGTATGATTGCTAAAAAGAAAAAAATTGAGACTAAAACATTCTCAATCTCTCTTCCATTAGACCTTTATGAAATTGTAAATGACAATGCAAAAGCTGAAAGTATCTCTAAAAATGCTGTAATCATTAGAGCACTTCGTAGTTTTTATGACTAAAAGCATTTGTTTAAGTGTTTTTTAAGCATATCATCTATATAATTTCGGCTCAACAACAAAGTTGAGCCTTTTGGCCCCATCGTCTAGCGGTTAGGATCCATGGTTTTCATCCATGTTACCGGAGTTCGAGTCTCCGTGGGGTCACCAAATATTCTCCTTTTAACAAAATCAAATTTCAATTTAATTAAACAAAAGTTTTGAGAAAAATAAAAAATATTTTTTCGGAATTTTTATACATTTAGATTTGCACTACGCCATATCGGCAATATGCATTTTGGCAACCTTAATGGTTGCCCTATTATTTAAAACTCTATATAGTAAACTATTTTAATTGTTCAGCTACAAGTTGATTTACAACCTGTGGATTTGCTTTGCCGCCTGTTGCTTTTAGAACCTGTCCTACAAAGAATCCTAGCAGTTTTGTGTTTCCAGCTTTAAACTTTTCTACGTTATCAGGATTTTTGGCAATCACTTCTTCAATAATCGGTAAAATTTGTGCTGGATCGCTTATTTGTACAAGTCCTTTGTTTTCAACTATTTGTGCAGGACTTTCTCCGCTCTTAGACATCTCTTCAAGTACTTGTTTAGCTATCTTATTTGAGATAGTCTCATCATCAACCATTTTAACAAGCTCAGCTATTTGTGCAGCATTAAACTTAAGATCGCTCCCCTGCTTCTCTTTTAATTCACGAGCCACTTCATTTGCCACTATATTAGCAGTAGTAACAGGAGAATTGTTTACAGATAGAGCTTCTTCATAAAAAGATGATAGCTGCTCGTCACGAGCTAAAATATCAGCAACCATATTGTTTAATTTCAACTCATTTGTATACTTGTCAAAAAGTGCCTGCTCGGCTTCAGTCATTGGTTCAACTTCACCGTCGATCTGTACTTTTTTCTCTTGAGGCTTTTTATCCTCTTTTGGTTTTTGTGCTTTATCTTTTTTAGACCAAGAGTCCTTAAGACCTACGATCTTGTTAAATACAGGTTTTTCATCTGTATAATCAATTGGATCAGCATAGAAGTACCCTTGTCTTTCAAACTGGAACCTCTCATCTGGTTTTTCAGTTATTACAGCAGGCTCAATGAGAGCATCTTTAATAACTTTTAGTGAATCAGGGTTTAGATCTTCAAGACCTGCAGGTGCTTCACTTTTGTATAGTCTATCATATAGTCTTACTTCTACAGTTTTAGCACTATTTGCATCTACCCATTGGATGGCACTTTTTACTTTTATACCACTTGTATCTTGACCACTCTTAGAGTTAGGGTTGTATTCAGCTATGATCTCTGTAATATTGCCATCAGCATCTTTTATTACCTCTTTACAAGTGATAATGTAAGCATGCTTTAGACGTACCGGCTGATCCGGTGTAAGACGATAATAACCTTTTGGAGGATTCTCTGAAAAGTCTTCACGCTCTATGTAGATTGTTTTAGAAAAAGGGATCTTTCTCTCTCCCTCTTTTGGAACATCTTCCGGATAGTATGAAGCTTCAAGCTCTTCGCTCCCTTCATAGTTCTCGATCGTAACTTTTAGCGGATCAAGCACCGTCATTACACGCGGTACTTTAGTATTGAGATCATCTCTAATAGCAAATTCAAGCTGTGCAACATCAACCGTTGAGTTTGCTTTTGCTATACCTATTGAATCACAGAAGTTTAAAATAGACTCTGGAGTATATCCTCTTCTTCTATATCCTGCGATCGTAGGAAGACGTGGATCGTCCCAACCGTTTACGTAGTTCCCTTCAACTAACTCTAAAAGCTTTCTTTTACTCATTACAGTGTAATTGATGCCAAGTCTTGCAAACTCATGTTGGTAAGGGCGTGGTGGCTGAAGACCAAGTGTATCGATTACCCAGTCATAAACATCTCTGTTATTTTCAAACTCTAGTGTACAGATAGAGTGAGTAACACCTTCTATATAGTCAGATAAACAGTGACCAAAGTCATACATAGGGTAGATTGCCCACTTATCCCCTGCTCTATAGTGATGAGCATGACGAATACGGTATAAAAGAGGATCACGCATCTTCATATTTGCCGCAGACATATCGATCTTAGCTCTTAGAACATGTTCACCGTCTTTAAACTCACCGTTTTTCATTCTCTCTAAAAGATCTAAATTCTCTTCAACAGAGCGCTCTGCATACTTACTTCTTTTTCCCGGTTGGGTAACAGTACCGCGGTATTCACGCATAGTCTCTTCATCAAGTGAATCAACATAAGCTTTGCCCATTTTAACAAGCTCTTGCGCCCACTCGTAAAGTTTATCAAAATAATCAGATGTATAACGTACATGGTTATCCCATTTAAACCCTAGCCACTCTACTGCATCTTTAAGTGCTTCAACGTATTTTGTGTCTTCTGT
>JBFEUD010000098.1:0-6322 GCA_041547625.1 Sulfurimonas sp. | reverse complement strand
TTTGATATTGAAGATATTGCAAATACACCGCCCTCTTCAACTCTTTATGTAGAGTTTAATGAGGATAATATAGATATCATAAAACATCTGCAACAAAACGCTATATCTTTCGTACTCAACATCAAAAACATTACTGAATTGGTTTATGCCTCAGCACTTGGTGCAAACTATATTGCAGTGAGTAAAAAACTTGCTAAAACAGCACAAAATATTGCTGAAAACTACCTTTTTGATGCAAAAATACTCGTGCATATAGAAGAGGAAGATGAAATCGAAGAGTTAGCACTCCTTGGAGTTGATGGGGCTCTTTTTGCCCAAGCGATTGTAAAGATAAGCTAATGAAAACATTGGTTCTTGTTATAGCAGCCTTAACCTTTTGGGGATGCTCTACAAAGAACCACTCTGCTTCCAACTACATAAATCTAAAACCGTATACTCCAACCGCTATTCAAGAAGTTCCTTATAAACTACAAACTGCAAATTCCATCACCCTAACAATTTATGAACAATATCAAAAATGGTACTCTACCCCCTATCTTTATGGTGGAAACAGTTGTGAAGGAATTGATTGTTCAGCACTTGTACAAACCGTATACCAAGATGGTTTTGGTCTTCATATACCAAGAGATACAAAACATCAAGCTCAAACAGGTTATTTTGTAAAAAAGTCTTCTATTCAAGAGGGGGATCTTGTACTCTTTAAAACAGGATATAACTCAAGACACTCAGGAATATACATTGAACGTGGAAATTTTTTACACACCTCAACAAAACACGGAGTTACAATCTCAAATCTTAATAACCCCTATTGGAAAGAAAAATATTGGCAGGCTAGAAGAGTTTTAAATTATTAAACTATCTCTCTTAGAAGATGGTGTTTTAAAGATGTTAAGACTTCATAAGAGATTGTCCCCGCAAATTTTGCTGCATCTCTAGCATCATTAAAGATTAACAACTCCTCAACATTCGATAGAAAAGAACTGTTATCCATTGATATTCTTCCTGCTATTGATACATTCTCAGGTGTTTTATAAATATTCGAGCAGCTTCTCAAAAAACCATCTCCGTAACCAAAATCATAATTTGACACGGCTTGTTCTTGAGTACTTTTAAAACTTGCACCGTAACCTACACAATCACCCTCTTGCAAAATTCTTGTAGAATTTTTCTGTGCATATACACTTAAAACAGGTTTGAGATTTACCTTTACAATATCTTTTGGCATTTCTAAACAGCCATACGCTGCGATACCTACCCTTGCAAGGTCCTCATTAAAGATTTCATTCCGAAAAAGTGCTGCCGAATTGGCACTGTGAAACTTAAGAGCAAAACCATATTGCTCAGCTAAAGCTTTTGCTTCTTTTTTTACAGCTTCAAAGTTATTTTGTTGAGACTCAAAATAATCACCCTCTTCATCCGCACATGCATGATGGGTAAATACACCTTTAAGCTCAAGCCCCTGCTCTTTGATCATTGCAAAAGCATCTGCTAACTCTTTTGCTTCAATACCGTTTCTGTTCATTCCTGAATTGACTTTCAACTCTACTTTCGTGGATGCCGGAAAATCTTTAATAGATTCAAGAGAGTTGATCGTATAATGAATTTTTTCATCTGCTGTTTTTGGATTTTCTGCCAGTACTAGAATATACTCAAAATATTTGTAAATCTGCTCAGCATCACTCTGTGATCTAACAACTGCTTTTGTAATCCCATACTCTTTAGCCAATTGTGCCATTTCACAAAGCCCGTGACCGTACGCATTATCTTTCAAAACTACTGCAATTTTATCTATACTTTTAGTTTTATCTGCGATAATGTCAAGATTATAAAAAAAGTTCTTTTTATTTAACGTTATATAAGCCATGGAGAAATTATACTATGTTAATTCCTGAATTTGAGAAACAAAGCTTTACTCAAGTCGTTTTTCCGCATGAAAATACAGACTGGTCAGAATATTTAGAAGATGCCAGAAAAAATTTTGTAGATATTATCAATGCAATCAGAAGATTTCAGCCCTGTTTAGTAGTGTGCTACAACATTGAAGAGGTACAAAGTTATTTTGAAGATCATACAAATATTAAATTTGTCGAATACACTGCAAACGATACATGGGCACGTGACAGCTCTGCACTTACAGTTGAAGAAAATGGCGAAATCAAGCTATTAAACTTCACGTTTAACGCATGGGGCGGTAAGTTTGATGCCGAGTTGGACAATACAATGTCTCGCGCAATCTCATCTGTTTATTCAACCCCTTTAGTGGATTGTGATTTTATATTAGAGGGTGGCGGTGTTGAGAGTAATGGAGCTGGGCTTATTCTTACAACATCAGAGTGTATGCTCAATACAAACAGAAACAAAGATTTTACAAAAGAAGAAATTACACAAAAACTAAAAGAGTATTTTGGAGCCAAAGAGATCCTTTATCTTGATCACGGTTATTTGGCGGGAGATGATACAGATTCTCACATAGATACTTTGGCACGTTTTATTTCAAAAGATACTATTATGTATGTTTCTTGCGACGATCAAAATGATGAGCACTATGAAGCGCTAAAGAAGATGGAAGATGAACTCAAAGAGTTTGTAATTGAACATAAACTAAAATTGATCAAACTTCCTATGAGTTCAGCAGTATATTACGATGATGAACGTTTACCTGCGACTTATGCAAACTTTTTATTTGTGAATGACGGCGTACTTGTTCCTACCTACAACGTAAAAGAGGATGCTGAAGCGCTAGAAATTTTCAAATGGGCTTTTCCAAACAGAAAAGTTGTGGGAATCGATTGTTCAACTCTGATCCGTCAACACGGATCACTGCACTGTGTCACTATGAACTTCGCTAGTGGCATTACCCTCAACTGATTTTTCCTGATCTAAAATTGCCATGCCACTCATTATTAAATAAGTGGACAGGGCAAAACCTAATGCTATTATTACCGTACGTTTCAATTTTTCCATTTTTGTCATAATGAAATTGTAACAAATACTCTCTTAACACTTTTGTAACACTCTTTTTTATAGAATGGGTGACTTTTATACTTTAAAGGGAATTGTATATGAAAAAAATTATACCACTATCGTTATTAGCTGTCTCATACCTTGCAGCCAACAATCTGCAAGTCGATACTATCAATGTTGAATCAACTGTAATCTCTGAAGTTGCACAAAACGCTCAGACATCTGCCGATGTTGCAAAAGCACTAAGCGACAGAGTTCCAAGTATTGATATGAATAGAAGAAGTGGTATTGCTAACGACATTTATATCCGTGGACAAAAAAGAGATAATATTGTTGTTGAAGTTGACGGTACTAAAGTATGCGGTGCTTGTCCAAATAGAATGGATCCTCCTGTATCTCATATTGTTGCTAATCAAATTGAGAAGATTACAGTTATCGAAGGTCCGTATGATGTAGAAAGTTTTGGTGTTTTAAGTGGGGGCGTTAAAATTGAAACTAAAAAACCTTCTAAAGATCTTCAAGGTTCAATCAATTTAGGTTTCGGAGCATGGAACTACAAAAAATTCGGTGCGACCATGAGCGGTGGAAATGATCGCATTCGCATGATCGCAACCGTATCTGATGAAACAAGTGATCAATATGAAGATGGTAATGGAAATACTTTAGCTCAACAAATTGACAATTATGGTGTCAATAGTTATAAGTTAAAATCTCAGTACCGTGATATGCCTGCATATGAGAAAAAAAGTGCTATGGCAAAAGCCTTTATCTCAACTACTGAGAATCAAGAATTACGCCTAAGTGTTACTGCAAACAGAAGTGAAAACATCCTCTATCCAAGCTCTGCTATGGATGCTATCTATGATGATTCAAATATTTACAGTATCGAATACAACATAGATGCAATTGACGACAACTATAAAAATTTAAACTTCCAATATTACCACTCAGATGTTGACCATCCAATGGGGAATGATTACAGAGCCTCTTCAGGTATGATGTTAATGACAAACTGGCTGACAACCTCTATGGATGGATTCAAACTCAAAAACACTTTTGATATTATGGGTCATAAACTAGTTATTGGTTTAGATACAAGCAAAAGAAAATGGGGTGGACACTATGAGATGAATCATAATGAAACTACAAAAAGTATAGATGATACTACTACAGACAATACTGCTATTTTTGCAAAACTAGAAAAATCTGTAGGAAGCTTAGATGTTTCTCTTGGTGCAAGATATGATGAAGCAAAAATCAAAAACAACAGCTATGATTCAAGAAAATTCTCTTATGCCAGTGCAAACCTTATGACAACTTACAATTTCAATAAAGAAAATAAAATGTTCTTAGGTCTTGGTCAAGCGTCTCGTGTTCCAGATGCTCGAGAATTATATTTTGTCGATAAAAACTCTTCAGTAGTGATAGGGACACAAGATCTCAAGAAAACAACAAATCAAGAAGTTGACTTAGGGTATGAAACAAACAACCAGTACTTCAAATTAAAAGCGAAAGTATTTTATTCTATGCTAAGTGACTATATATACTATAAAAAACCGCTAACATCAACAACTCAAAACAGATTTACTAACATCGATGCAACAATTTACGGTGCTGAATTAAGTGGATCGGTATATGCGACAGATGATATCTCTATTGATATGGGTGCTTCATACAAAGTTGGTAAAAAAGATAAAGCAATTACAGGACAAACAGATACTGACCTAGCAGACATCGCTCCTTTACGTGCTAATATTGGTGTAAACTATGAGTATATGAATAACTCGATGGCAACACTTGAGATGCAAGCAAGTGACAGATGGGACAGATATGATGCTGACAACGGTGAGCAAGAGATTGCAGGTTGGGCAGTTGTAAATGCGAAAGTAAAACATGCAGTAAACAAAAAGTTTGATTTTACAATCGGTGTAAATAATATCTTTGATGTTACATATGCAGTAAATAACACATATACTGACTTAACACTACTCAGCGGTGGAACAACAGGTGAAATTATTCTGTTAAATGAACCTGGACGTTACATCTACACTAACTTAGATTTCAAATTCTAATTCCTCTTTTAGCCCGTAAAATACGGGCTAAAAATATGACTCAAAAAATTAACCCCATTTTTATAACAAAAAAGCTAAAATCTCTTTTATGATTCAAAGATATCCAACGAAAAAAATATATGTCGGTGATGTTGCTGTAGGTGGTGATGCACCTATTTCCGTACAGTCAATGACATACTCAGATACACATAATGTTGCCGCTACTGTTGAGCAGATCAACCGTCTCCATTTTGCAGGTTGTGACATTGTCCGTGTTGCCGTACCTGACATGGAAGATGCACTTGCACTTAAAAGCATAAAAGAGCAGATCTCTCTTCCACTCGTTGCAGATATCCACTTCAACCATAAACTTGCCCTCATTGCTGCAGAATCAGTAGATTGTATCCGTATCAATCCCGGAAATATAGGCAGTAAGCAAAAAGTTGCAGAAGTTGTAAAAGCGTGTCAGGAGCGTAATCTTCCGATTAGAATTGGAGTTAATGCGGGAAGTTTAGAAAAAGAGTTTGATAACAAATACGGACAAACAGCTGAAGCTATGGTTGCAAGTGCTGAGTACAACATCAAATATCTTGAAGATCTCGGCTTTACGGATATTAAAATATCACTTAAAGCAAGTGATGTACAAAGGACTGTAGCTGCATATAGAATGCTTCGTCCTAAGAACAACTATCCATTCCATTTAGGTGTTACTGAAGCAGGAACCCTGTTTCATGCAACAGTCAAAAGTTCTATCGGTCTTGGAGCTTTAATATTGGATGGTATTGGAGATACTCTTCGTGTTTCTATTACGGGAGAGCTTGAAGAAGAGATTAATGTCGGACGTGCGATACTCAAAGACAGCGGTGCAATGCCCGATGGACTAAACATCATCTCTTGTCCTACTTGTGGACGTATTGAAGCAGATTTAGTGAGTGCGGTAAGTGAGATCGAAAAAAGAACTGCACACATTAAAACACCTCTAAATGTAAGTGTAATGGGCTGTGTTGTAAATGCTATAGGTGAAGCGGCACACGCTGATGTTGCGATCGCATACGGCAAAGGGAAAGGTCTTGTAATGGTAAAAGGTGAAGTTGTAGCGAACCTTGATGAAAAAGAACTTGTTGATAAGTTTGTAGATGAAGTTGAAAAAATGGCAGGTGATAAATAATGCAAGACAGTCTATATAATCTCGCGTTTGAGAGAAGTATTTTAAGTTCAATTGTTTTTGAACCGTCACAATTTGATGATTTGAGCGTAATGTTAAAAGTAGACGACTTCTATCTGCCTGCACATCAAGACATCTTTAA
>JBFEUD010000097.1:0-6345 GCA_041547625.1 Sulfurimonas sp. | reverse complement strand
CTGGCAGAGGAGATAGCTGAAGAGACAGAGGAAGAGGCTGTTGAAGGTTTAGAGGAACTTGCAAGTGAAGAGGAGTTGCCTGAGGATCTTGAATTACCTGAAGATTTAGATGAAGCAGAGGAAGAACTCGATATTGATGCTTTAATGGAAGAAGTTGGTGCAGCAGCTGAGGAAGAAGCAGAAGAGCCAGCAGATGAGATTGAAGATTTGGATGCAACATTTGATGAAGAGCTGGATGAAGAGTTTGGTGAAGAGGAAACTTCAGAAGAAGATATCTCTGCACAGATTGAAGATGCTGTAAGTCAATTAACACAAGAAGAACTTGATAGCGAAGTTGAATTTGATATCGATGCACTGTCATCAGAAGAATTGAAACTTGCACTCGGTGAAGCAGTGGAAGAAGAGATAATGGAAGAGCCATTAAGTGAAGAGTCTATTGAAACGATGGATGAAGAGCTGGCAGAAGAGAGAGAAGAGCCAGAAGAAAGTTTAAATGATGGTGTAGAAGCACTGAAAACTCTTTTAGAAGCACTAAGTGACAAAAAAGTTGCAGCATCTATGAAAGGGATGAAAATAAATATTAATATAACGATAGGTGAGGATAAATGAGTAGTATAAACGGTGCGGTATTAGTACTTTCTGGTCCAAGCGGAGCTGGAAAAAGTTCTTTAATCAATGAGATATTTGATGAATTGGGGAATTGTTATTTTTCGATCTCTACAACAACTCGTCCTATGAGAACAGGAGAGGAAGAGGGTGTTCATTATCATTTCGTAAGTGAAGAGGAATTCAAAAAAGATATAGATGAAGATAACTTTTTAGAGTATGCCGTAGTTCACGGAAACTATTATGGAACTTCTTTAAAGCCAGTAAAAGCAGCTCTTTCGGAAGGAAAGCTTGTTATTTTTGATATTGATGTTCAAGGTAATACGGCTGTACAAAACCGTTTAGGTGATATAACAACTTCTGTATTTATTACACCGCCTAGTTTAACTGAACTGGAAAAAAGGTTGCGTAACCGTTCAACAGATGAAGAAGAGGTTATTCAAAGACGTATTAAAATGGCAAAAAAAGAGATTCAACGTGTCAGTGAATATGAATATCTTATTGTTAATGACGATTTAAAAGAAGCTGCGGCAAAACTATTGTTAGTTGGAAAAGCTGCAAGACTAAAAAAAGCAAATGATGAGATTAACAGTTTTGTACAGAAATGGGAAGATTTGTAAAAAACTCCCATCATAATTTTTCTTGATAAGAGAATATAAATAAAAACAGTGATATAATCACGAACTTAAAAACTATAAAGGATATAACTATGGGTATGCCAAGCGGAACAGAACTACTGCTGATATTTGGAATTATTGTACTTTTATTTGGAGCTAAAAAAATACCTGATTTAGCAAAAGGTTTAGGAAAAGGTATCAAAAACTTTAAAGATGAAATGAAAGATGTGAACAATGAAGTAGCATCTGACGAGCCTAAAAAAGTTGAAGGTGAAACTACAGAAGTAGCATCAGCATCTGAAACTGAAGCTCCAAAAAATACTACTACACAAGCGTAACAACATTGAAACAACGTGTAGCAGAGATACTTCGCGATCGCATTGGTCGTGAAGTAGTTTTAGAAAAACCTCGTGATCGCTCTTTTGGTCACTTTGCAACTCCAATAGCTTTTTCATTAGCAAAAGAACTTAGAAAGTCACCAATGGTAATTGCCGAAGAACTGGCAAACTCTTTTGAAGATACAGATGTATTTTCATCGGTTGAATCTGTAAAAGGGTATTTAAACTTCCGTTTGAGTGAGAACTTCTTAGCAGAGTATGCTTCATGGGCATTAGAGAATCCTACTGAATTCGGTGCACAAGAAAAAGCGCAAAAAGTGCTTTTAGAGTTTGTTTCAGCAAACCCTACGGGACCATTGCATATCGGTCACGCTCGTGGTGCTGTATATGGAGATACTCTTTACCGTTTAGCAAAACACCTTGGATATGATATTACTGCTGAGTATTATGTAAACGATGCGGGTAATCAAATTGATCTACTCGGTCTTTCAATCCAACTATATGCAAGAGAAAACATCTTAAAAGAGGATGTTGAATATCCTGAAGCATATTATCGCGGTGACTATTTAGAAGATTTAGCTACGGGTGCTGAAGCGAAATTTGGTCGTGAGATCTTTACAGATGAATCACGTCAAAAAGAGCTTGCAATGTGGGCTAAAGACGAAGTGATGAAAATTATCGTAAAAGACCTTGGCGATACTAACATCTTTTTTGATACTTTCGTATACGAGTCAACACTCTATGATGACTGGGATAGAGTTATGGCTAAGATGGGTGAAGGTGTTTACAAAAATGACGATAAAACTTGGATCGCATCAGAAGCTAAAGGTGATGAAAAAGACAGAGTTGTAGTACGTGAAGACGGACGTCCAACTTATCTTGCAGGTGATATTGTATACCACAACCAAAAATTTGAGCGCGGAGATGAACACTATATCAATATTTGGGGTGCTGATCACCATGGATATATTCCTCGTGTAAAAGCTGCTGTTGAGTATCTTGGATACGACAGTGAAAAGCTTGAAGTACTGCTTTCTCAAATGGTAAGTCTTTTAAAAGACGGTGAGCCGTACAAAATGAGTAAACGTGCCGGAAACGTAATTCTTATGAGTGACATTGTTGAAGAGATTGGTGCAGATGCACTAAGATATATCTTCGCAAGTAAAAAAAGTGATACTGCTTTAGAGTTTGACCTTAGCGAATTTAAAAAGCAAGACAGCTCAAACCCTATTTTTTACATTCAGTATGCACATGCAAGAATTAAAACACTTCTAGAGAAAGCGGAAGTTTCGGTAGATGAGATTTCAAAAGCAAGCCTGAAAAATCTTGATGAGATTGCAGATACATTGCTTTTTGATGCACTATTATTACCGGAAGTGATCGAAGATGCATTCCATTCTCGTCAGATCCAAAAACTGCCGGATTACCTAAAAGCACTGGCTGCATCGCTTCACAAGTTCTATTATGATGTACGTATCATCGGAACTGAAGATGAAGCAAAACTGCTTAAACTTCTTTCTGTTGTTGCACTAAGCATTAAGACTGGTTTAGGTCTTATGGGAATTGCGGCAAAAGATAAAATGACTAAAGAGGAAGACTAAGGCTTCTTCTTTAGCTCGGGATACAGTTTATATACCTCTTTAAGATAAAGTTTCGGTACTTGTATAAGTATCGGACTTTTGTCCTTATCTAACCACTTTAATATTTTCAGTAAATCCTTTTCTTTCATCGACGTGCATCCTGCAGTTGAATGGTTCGGACTCTTTTCAATATGTAAGAATATGCAAGAACCTCTATTTTTGATCTGTTCTTGATTGTGGACGACAGTCAGACCGTACTTATACTGCTCGTCATCTCTTTTCATATGTTCAAAACTTTTAATATCATCTTGAAAATAGACAAATCTATTATAAAACTTTGAATCCACATCATCAACACAAAGAAGATTTTCATCGGCATAGAGATATGGAAGGTTAAGATCTAAATGTTGTTGATACCCAAAAGCGGTACCAAGTTGAAAAACTCCTGCAGGTGCTTTTTTATCTCCCTCCATCTTCAGAGGTTCATTTTTATTATGTGGAAGTTCACGCAAACCAAGTCCCCAGCCAAGACCATTTTTACCAAGGTTTACATCAATATTTTCAAATATAAGTCGAGAGTTGTCATAGGCAGAGAGCTTCGCTTTCGAAGTGTTAAAATCATCACTTACTACCAGCAATATTTGGGAAGAAAGTAAAAGCAATGGGGAAAAAATTACAATTAAGAAAACTTTTATCATAAAGTATGGTACTATTAGGAAGTTTTGAATTTCATTAAACGGAAAATATAATGGCTATTTCAGTAAAACAGGCTACAGAACAAGACGCAACTTTCCTAGCTCAGATGATCCTAAAAAGCTCTAGAGCCGGCAAAAAAGTAGGATTATTTGACTTTCTATTTGAGATGGGATCAGACGATGAAATTCTTCAAAAATTAGAAAAGCTTACTGTTACAACTTCAAAAAGTCATTGCCATTATAAAAACTTTTTGATTGCTCAAATTGACGGAAAAAATGTCGGTACATTATGCAGTTATGAACCAAGAATCTCAAACCAAGAAACATTTATCAAGGCTTTGGAAGAGATAGGATGCTGTGAAAATGCAAGCGAAATTTTAGCACCGTTTTATGGGTGTAGTTTTCAAATAAGAAACTCCACTTTGATGTTTGATTTTATGGAAGAGTTAGACGACTTTGTCGATGTGGGTGTTTTAAAAGCTCTTATGCAAAAGTCACTTCTTAATGCAAGACTCAAAGGTTACAGAAAAGCACAAACGATTATAGAAATCGGTTCATTGGAAACGGAGATGTTTTATAAAAAACTCGGTTTTCGTTTAGTAGAACAAAAAGAGTGTGAAGATTATAGAGAAACATTTGGGCGTAACGGTATTATGCTTTTTGAAATCGAATTTTAGGATGAGACAATAGAGCCTACATTCCTCTCGATTATCCCCCCTTTATTAGCAATTTTTTTAGCACTGTATACAAAAAATGTCTTTTTATCATTATTTGGTGCCATTGTTTTAGGGATGTTTATCCTCAATGATTTTGCCTTTATGAATAGTCTGACAGGAGTTATAGATCTATTCTTTATGCTCCTTAGTAAAGGCTGGATCATAAAAACTTTAGGTTTTGCAATACTCGTTGGAAGTATAATGGAGATTTTAGAGCGCTCAGGTGCAATAGAGTCATTTGTAAAGTATATGACCTTAAAACGCTCCATAGTCAAATCACAGCGTTCAGCCTTATTGATCAGTTATATTATCGGTGTAGTAATTTTTATAGAGTCTTCGATCACTTCTCTTATCGCTGGAGCAGTAGGAAAGCCGCTTTGTGATCGACACGGGGTAAGCCGTGCCAAGTTGGCTTATGTATGTGACTCTACATCTGCACCAATTTGTTCACTCCTTCTATTTAACGGTTGGGGTGCTTTACTACTTGGACTTATTCTAACACAGATAGAAAGTGGTGTCATACAGGGCAGTAGTGTTGGATTGTTAATTGATGCAGTGGTATTTAATTTTTACTCTATCAGTGCCTTAGTAGTCACTTTTGTAGTTGTTTATTTTGGTCTTTATACGAAAAGTATGCAAAACGCAGAAGTACATGAATGGAAATTGCAAAACAATAATTTAGAAAATGCAAATATTTGGCGAATGTTGATCCCAATTGTATTTTTAGTTTTATCCATATTTGCCTTTTTAGCTTGGACTGGCGATGGTGATATTTTAAAAGGAAGCGGTTCAAGCTCCATTTTTTACACTACATTAGTGACAATGATTTTCATGTTTTTGTTTTATGTCGTATTTGGCAGTATGAGTACAAAAAACTATATGAAGTCTTCTATCATAGGAGCAAAAAAACTGTTTCCTATTGCGATGATATTACTTTTTGCTTTTGGGATAGGGGAAGTGACAAGCGAATTAAAAACGGGACTTTATTTGGCATCGTTTGCAAGTGAAAACATAAGTGTTGTATTTTTAGCTGCCGTTATATTTATACTCAGCGGAATTATTGCGTTTTCAACGGGAACAAGCTGGGGGACATTTTCTATTATGATTCCTATTGCAGTACCGATGGCAGTAGCACTTGATGCCGATATTGCTTTGGTTATAGGGGCAGTTATAAGCGGAGGGGTGTTTGGAGATCATTGTTCTCCTATCTCAGATACTACGATCATCTCCTCATTGGCAAGCGGATGTAATGTAGTCGAGCATGTCAATACACAATTGCCGTATGCACTCTTAAGTGCCCTTATAGCAATTGTATTTTTTATAGTTTTCTCGTTTTAAAAGCTTTCACCTAAGTAGTAGTTAATAGAGTATTTCATATCTTCATCCAGGTTTTCCATACCTGTTAACATCCAGCGAAGATATCCTGCATCTTGAGCGGCTACTTCTTGAAGAGTTTTACCTCTGTATTTTCCAAATCTGAATGTTTTTACAAGTATTGGTTCTTTTGTAAGTGCAACCATCTTTTCAACCGGATTTTCGTTTGGAAATTTTGCTTGAACCGCTTCTCTTAGCTTTGTCAAAAAGAGTTTTAAAACAAGTACGTCACCGATAGCATCGTGTGCTTTTACTTCAATGCCCAGAGCATCCGCTTCTTGTTTTTCTTGCTTGTAAAGCCCCATTTTGTAGCGGAAGTATTGCAGTCTGTGTGCATCTTCATCTTCAAAGATATGTTTTGCCACACGAAGAGTGTCGATCAGTTTCATCTGTAGTGAAAAGCCCTCTTTTTTCAGCAT
>JBFEUD010000096.1:0-6443 GCA_041547625.1 Sulfurimonas sp. | reverse complement strand
GTTGTTACACTACATCCACTTAATATAAAAACAAATGCAATTAAAATAGTTTTCATTTTTACTCTCCCGGTGCTTTTTTAATCTCTTCTCGGTTAAATAAGAAATCTGAAGGACTTCTTTCATACTCTTTTATAGCATTGTCAAATTTTAATAGTGATTCTTGTAGTTCTAAAAGTGTGCTGTTAAAACTAGGAACTATTTCAGAAGAGATCTCTTTAAAATTAAATTCACCATTTTTTAGTGCTGATTTAAATTCTGTCATAGTGGAATCAATTTTCAAATAACTTTTTTTGATAGAGAGTAAAGAAGTGGACACATTGTCTTCCCATTTTGCAGTTTTATCTACTAAATACTCTATTTTACCGATGGCAGTATCTAAGTTTGCCATTGTATTTTGAAAATGTTGTATTGTCTTGTCATCCAGTGCTTTATCAATTTTTCCTACAACATTACTTGTAGAGCTTACCAGTTTCATAAACTCTGCTTGATTTTCATCACTTAAAAGCTTCTCTGTTTGATAGAGTGTTCCCGTAAGATGTTCAGAAACGTCTCCGAAAGACTTTTCCACATTTTGAAATATAGATGGTGCTGTTTCAATAACATAATAATCTTCCCCGTTAATCTCTACGGCTTCTTGAATATAACTATTACCGACTGTCAAGTTTACATATGTCAAACCTGTAATTCCTTGAGCCGTTAATACTGCAACAATATTGTCTTTAATAGGTGTATCTTTTTTAATAACAACTTGAGCTTCAACCTGTTCAGAATTTCTTGGATTGATCCTTAAGTTGGCAACCTTTCCGACGTTAATACCGCGAAACTTTACGGGGGCATCAAGGTTCAAACCAAAAACAGATTCATCAAAGTAGATTACATAGTGTTGTACTTCATCCTCTTGTGTCGGTTTTAACATCCAATATGAAAACATAAAAGCGACTATAAAGCCTAGTAATACAATAAATCCAACCAGTGTATAATTTACTTTATTATTCATATCTTCTCTTTAAAAAATGTTTTTACAAACTGATTATTGAGCGGTATCTCCTCAAGAGAACCTTCGTATGCAACTTTTTTATTGTCCAATATAGCTATTCTATCTAAAGTATCATAAATTGAACGCAAATCGTGAGAAACCATTACGATTGTCAAGTTTAACATTTTACGAAGATTTAAAATAAGGTTATCAAAATCCCGCGCCGAGATAGGGTCAAGCCCACTTGTAGGTTCATCTAAAAACAAAAGTTTTGGATCAAGAGCAAGTGCCCTTGCCAGTCCCGCTTTTTTCCTCATTCCTCCGCTTATTTGTGAAGGGTATAGTTTTCCATCATCCGCCTTCAGACCCACTAATTTGATCTTAAACTCTACAATTTCATCAATCATATTTTGAGATAAAGATGTGTATTCTACTAAAGGCAGTGCTATATTTTCAGCGATTGTTAACGATGAGAATAAAGCACCGAATTGAAACAAAACTCCCCATTCACGTTTCAGTGCAAGTATCTCTTGTGTTGAAAGATTTTTAATTTTCTTTCCTAACACCTCTATGGATCCGGTATGAAACTCTTGCAGCATCACTATTTCACGTAACAAAGTTGTCTTACCACATCCACTAGGACCTAAGACTCCATAAATCTCACCTTCATTAATACTAAGACTTATATCATCATGGACAACTTTATCACCAAAAACAGTTGTTAAGTTTTTTACCTCTATAACTTTCATTATATCCCCAGGTTTGTAAAAGCTATTGAGAAAAGGGCATCACACATAATAACTGCAAAGATAGATTCAACGACACTTTTTGTTGTATTAAATCCTATACTTTGTGTATCGTCCTTCACAACCATACCTCTGTAAATTGCTATTGTAGCAATCAAAAATGCGAAAAATGGACCTTTTACGATCCCTACGAAAAAGTGCTTGGCCGCAATCACTTCATGGAATCTTTCAATAAACAGTTCTGTAGTTATTTTTAAATCGATATTTGCAATTATAATACCGCCTAACAGACCCGTCATGTCTGCTACAAAAATAAGTAAAGGCATTGTGATACTCAATGCTATGATACGCGGCAGTACTAAAAATGCGAAAGGCTCAAAGCCCATGGTTTTCATAGCATCGATTTCCTGAGTAATTTTCATCGCTCCTATTTGTGCAGTATATGCAGAACCGCTACGCCCCGCTATAACTATTGCGGTCATCATCGGAGCCAGTTCTCTGAAAATTGAGAGTCCTAACATATCAACTATAAATATATTTGCTCCATATATCTTTAGTTGATATGCCGATTGGTAGGCTACGACTAGACCGACAAGAAAACTTGTAAGTGCAATAACTCCTACTGCTTTTAAAGCACTTTCATTCATCTCAAAAAAGATCTCTTTATATCTAATTTTCTGCGGGGCTTTGAAATAAAGGAAAAGTGCGATAAAAACCTTTCCCAAAAAACTTATAAACCGTAAAGCGGATTGATAATATCGGCAGGCCTGCATCCCTATTTTGCTATAAAACTCATTTTCTTTTTCAGCTTCTTGACGCTTTTTCCCTGAACGTTTAGATTTAACAAGATTAAGTGTAGCTTGAGATGTATCATTTTTGATATTCACTTCATATTCGATAGAAAGTTCTTCTAGTTTCTGAAAAATTGTGTCTAAAAAAAGTGCTGCACCGCTATCTAGGAATGTAATCTCCGTAAGATCAAATTCTATATCTTCAAATTGTGTAAAATCTAATGCCTGAATTTTTTTTTCGATTTGGGGAAGTTGATATACCGTGAGTTCTCCTTGGAGTTTAAGGAGGATCTCACGATCATAAAGTTCTATTTGGAGTAAACTTTCCATCGTAAGAGTACTCTTTTAAAAATCTCTCTCTAATAGTTTGTTTACTTTTAAAAGAGTGATTATTTTATCTTCTTGTTTTCCTACACCGTCAATGATAGTCTCTTCATCATTGATTGTGTCCGGTGCCGGTCCTATATTTTCTTTTTTTATTCTAATCGCCATCGTTAATCTATCAATTACAAAACCGGCAACATCATCACCGTGACGCATAACAATAAAACGTGTATCTTCTCCATGTTTTTTAGCTGGTAAACCAAATTTTGTACGTAAATCGATAAGGGGAATAACTGCCCCACGGAGATTAAAAACACCAAGAACGTATTTTGGTACTTGCGGTACTCTTGTCCACGTAAACGGCTTAATGATCTCTTGGATAGAAAGAATAGGCACTGCATACTCTTCATCCCCAATCATAAAACCTACTAACTGAACCACATCGTCAAGCTGTCCGCCGACATCTTGCTGCTTTGATTGTTTATTTATAATCTCTTTTAATTTATCAGCCATTTAAGAACTCCGATTTAAAGTTTATGTTTCTCTGTACTACACTCGCTAAGTAATCAGAAGAGTAAGGTTTCGTAATATATTCAACCATACCAGATTCAACACCACGCATACGATCAGATTTACCTGTACGTGACGTTACTGCAATCAGAGGCAGATTTTTATATCTATTATATTTTTTGATCTCTGTTGCTAATGAGTATCCATCCATTCTAGGCATTTCGATATCAACTAGCATAGCATCAAAATGGTGATCACCAGCTTTTAAGATATTGAGTGCTTCTTGACCGTCAGCAGCTTCAACCAATGTAATTCCCATAGGTTCTAAAGCTTTTCTCATAACAGTTCTATCTGTTTTAGAGTCATCAACAATCATAACTACATAGTCGCTTGCAGAGTTTTTCTCATTTACAGAACTAGCACCTTGCGCTGCTTGTGTTAATGCCGTTGCTTTAACATCTTTTGCCATCTCCATAAGTGCTACTACATCTACAATCAGTGTTACACCACCGTCACCTCTAATAGTCGCTCCTGCAATTCCGTCAATACCTTTGAGATACTCACCAAGCGATTTGATTACAATCTCTTCTTGCCCTACAAGTGTATCTACGATCAGACCTAACTTGCTCGTTCCAAGTCCTAGTACAACAACATAAGCATGTTCACTCGCATCTAGTATACGCTCTACCTCAAATATATCGCCAATATGAACAAGTGAAAGGACATCATCACGAAGTCTCATAACACTTTTACCTTCAACAGTATAGATCTCATCCGTAGAGATTCTTACAGTCTCAAGTACTGAAGCAAGAGGGATAGCATAATGTTCTTCTTGTACACCTACTAAAAGTGCTTGAATAATAGCAAGTGTAAGAGGAATCTTCAGTTTCATCGAAGTTCCTTTTCCTATCTCACTATCAATATCAATAATACCGTTTAGTTTTTCAATGTTTGTTTTTACAACATCCATTCCTACACCACGACCTGAAACATTCGTTACTTGTGCAGCTGTTGAAAAACCAGGTCTAAAGATAAGCCCGTAAGCCTCTTTATCACTCATCATATCAGCTTCTTTTTCAGTGATGATACCTTTTTCGAGTGATTTGCTTTTCAGCATGTCAGGATCTAAACCTTTACCATCATCATCGATCTGAATAACGATTTGATTCCCTTCATTGTATGCTTTAAGCACAATAGTACCTAACTCTTCTTTTCCTTTTGCTAGACGATCTTCAGGAGATTCAATACCGTGATCACATGAGTTACGGATAATATGTACTAATGGATCCCCTATCTCTTCTACAATTGATTTATCAAGTTCTGTATCTTCACCTGAGATAACAAGTTCAATCTTTTTATTTAACTCACGAGAAAGGTCACGAATCATTCTTGGGAACTTGTTAAATACTTTTCCAACTGGAAGCATACGTGTTTTCATAACGGCAATTTGTAAATCTGTTGTTACTAGAGATACAATCGAAACAACTTGATTTAATTCTTCTAAGAACTCTTCACCTTCATAACGCTCTTCAACATCGTCATTAATCTTGATAAGTCTGTTTTTAGCAAGTACAAGTTCACCGATTAAGTTCATTAAATGGTCAAGTCTTTTTACGTCTACACGGATAGTTTGTTCCACTGCTGCAGGAGCTTTTTTCGCAGGTGCTCCTGCTTTTGGTTCAGAGTCATCATCTCCAGCGCTTGCTCTAGGTGCTTTTGGAGCGCTTGGAGGTGGAGGTGGCGGTGGAGTTGCCGCTTTAGGCTCCTCTATCTCTTCTTCAGGAGCTACATCAGGTTCTAATGAAGGTACACTCTCCCCTGCTGCTATTTTAGCTGCACGTTTTTGTTTATCTTCTTCTTGACGCTGGTTTAAAAGTCTTTCAATTTCGGCTTCAACCTCTTCAGGAGACATATTTTCATAATCTGGTTCATCTTCTTCTACAACTTCTTCAGTTGCAAGCGGTTCTTCTTGAGATTCCTCTTCTGCAGGAGCTTCTGATACAGGAGTTTCAACTTCTCCAGTTCCTCCACTTACTTTGTCCAGTCTAGAAACACATTCGGCTACATCAATACCACCGTCCGCACTAGTATCACGGATCTGTTCAAGGAGTTGCTTCATAAGATCCACTGACTCTAAAATCACGTCCATGATATCAGGAGTAATTACTAATTCACCGTGTCTTGCTTTATTTAAAACATCTTCCATATGATGTGTCAAATGCGTTAATACATCAAAGTTTAAGAACGAAGATGCACCTTTGACAGTATGCGCTACACGGAAAATTCCATTTAAAAGGTCTAAATCTTCTGGATTTGATTCCAGTTCAACCAGATCCTCATCTAATTTTTCAACGAGTTCAAATGATTCAACTAAAAAATCTTGCAGTATCTCTTGAAATTCATCCATATTTTATACTCCTATTTCATATGTGCATGCACAACACGTGCTACTTGTTCATAAAATTCTCCGGCTTGGAACTTAACTAAGTAAGCTTCACCTCCGGCTTCTAAACCGCGATCTTCACTAAAGTGGTCACTGATTGATGAGTTAAAAACCACCGGGATTTGATTAAATCTCGGATCATCTTTAATTTGTGCTGCAAAATGGAATCCATCCATTTTTGGCATCTCAACATCGGAAATAATAATTTTCAGACGGTCTACTATTTCATCACCGTAATTATGATATAGCTCTTCAAGTTTATGTAACCCTTCTTCACCGTCAATAGCACCGATAACGCTAAAGCCCATTTTTTCAAGTGCATCCGTTACAATTTTTCTAGCCGTAGCACTATCATCTAGAACCATAGCTATTCCCGTAAAGTGTTCAAGCTCTTTTACCTGCATATCTGTATCTGGTTCATACAGACCTAAATCTTGAACAACACTTTCTAAATCAAGAATCAATAGAACATTTTCATCTTCTATTTTTGTCACACCTGTGATTTTATTACCGTCTAAACTACCTCTCGAACTCATAAAAGTAGCCGGTTCAATATCGCTCCAAGAGATTCTTCTGATTCTCTTTGCATCATGCACGATAAAACCGATTAGAACATTATTAAATTCTGTAATAATTACCCTAGAGTTTTGTTT
>JBFEUD010000095.1:0-6445 GCA_041547625.1 Sulfurimonas sp. | reverse complement strand
CTGATATGTATACATTGATGTCTCAATTCAAAAAATGACAATATAAATCCGCAATACCCTTTCCTTTATTAAATAACGCGTTACCACCGTCTCTTCATCTAAAGTTTTCCAAAACTTTTTCAAGTTTATAGTCAAAAGCTTGGAAATAATGCAACACATCTGCAACACAAAGCCGACATACTTTTATCTACCATTATTTTTCAAGAACAAGGAAGGTGACGTGGCAGGAAGAGAACTTACATTTAGTGAAAATGAATTTATTGTGTCAAAAACAGATACAAAAGGGCGTATAACCTATGGAAATGAGCTTTTTATAAAAATGAGCGGTTATACAGAGGATGAACTGTTACATCAGCCACATAATATACTGCGACATCCTCAGATGCCTGCAGTAATTTTTGAATATTTATGGAAAAATATTCAACAAAAAAAAGAGGTTTTTGCTTATGTTATTAATCAAACAAAAGAGAAAGACTTTTACTGGGTTTTCGCACATGTAACGGCTAGTATAGATGAAAACGATACTATCATCGGATTTCATTCTGCGCGCAGAAGCCCAAAAAGAAGTTCGCTAGAGGTTATAAAACCGCTTTATAATAAGCTTTTAAATGCCGAAAGATCAGGGGGCTTGGAGAGTTCGAGAAAAATGTTGCAAACAATCTTAAAAGAAAAAGGGGTTTCGTATGAAGAATTTATCTTCTCTTTCTAAAATTCAATATTTTAATATTGCCTCTATTGCTATTTTTTCAATAACACTTCTATATGCAATGATTGTAGATGGTTTTCATTGGTTAGAGCTCTTGAATATATTGAATTTTATTATTGCATGGGTGATTTTTACCAACATTAGAAAAACAAAGCAGGTCATTAAAAATGTATCTGATGCAATGTATGAAGTGGAACTGGGCAAGCTTGAATCCCGCTTGACATCTATTGATGCACAAGGGGAACTCAAACATTTGTGTATAGGTACAAATAATATGCTTGATCAGCTTGAGGTATATATGCGTGATACTTTCGCAGTAATTGATGCAATTTCTCAAGATAAATATTACCGCTTTGTACAAATATACGGGCTTAAAGGTTTATATAAAAAATCGGCTGAAAAGATTAACGCAAGCGTAGCGAAAATGAAAGAGAATCATGACGCTGTCCAGTTGTCACAAGTAGATGCGAATTTGTCTGAAATTGGTCGTTCAACAGGTGGTTTAGATGTAATTCAAAGAAGTCTTTCATACTCTTTGGAAGAACTAGCGTATATTACAGATATATCTAAAGAAACGGCTAATAAGTCGAGTGAAACTGTGGAAGGACTCAATAAGGTCACACAAAACTTAAGCGACCTGACTGAACTTGTCCATACATCTAACGATGCCATTAATGCCCTTGGTGTTCGTGCCAACGATATCAATTCTGTTGTCAATCTTATTAAGGATATTGCTGAACAAACAAACCTTTTAGCCCTCAATGCAGCTATAGAGGCTGCACGAGCAGGAGAACACGGGAGAGGTTTTGCTGTCGTTGCTGATAATGTAAGAAAACTTGCAGAAAAAACACAAGCAGCTACTACAGAAATTTCGATGGCAATAGGAATACTACAGCAGGAAACAGCTTCTATTTGTGAATATTCAGAATCGATGAGTGAACTCTCTACAGAGTCAAATGGGATGATTCAAGATTTTACAAAGTCAGTCTATAGTTTTAATGACAATTCAAAACGAACAGCAGAGCTTGTTTTAAGTATTGAAAAGTCCTCTTTTGTAACTCTGGCAAAGATTGATCATATTCTCTTTAAAGAGAAAGCATACCACTCTATATATCAAAGAGGAATATTAGAGGAGTTTAAAGACCACCATAGCTGTCGCTTAGGGGTTTGGTATGAACAAGGAAAAGGAAAAGAGCAATTTGGACTGACCCAGGCGTACAAACATCTTGTCCCACCGCATAAACAGGTGCATGAATCGATAATTTATGCGATGAAACTGTTTGATAATAAAGAGGAAAATCTTCTTGAGTATGCAGAGTTACTTTGTAGCACTTTTAGAGAGATGGAAGATGCTTCTAGTCAACTCTTTAGCATGCTGGATGATATGCTTCGTGAAGCGATATCACAAAAACATAAGAAATTCTAATTGAAGAAGTAGAGGAAATGCAACAAACCTGCCACACTATTGTGCAATAATTTTTGTACCGAGAAGGAGGTAGATCTATGGAACAGTTATCACTACACCTTTGTCGAAGTGTTGTTGCATCTGCATATAATGCTAAGGCTTTTGTCATCATTGATTCGACACCTACATTTTATACGTATGATATAAATGCACTTTTTGAATCGCATTCAAATCTGCAGGGTTTTGCCACTTATATTCATAGGTACAGTCACAATATCACCTTGTCACACAATGGCGCTCATGCACTTTTGTGTGATGCGAACAAGAATAGAGTGCTTCTTTTAGATATGGGGACTAAAACGCTAAGTGCAAATATTCCGTATGCAAAAGCACCGAATTTTGCACTGTTTAGTCATGCATCAGAAGGTTTTCTCATCTCTAACAGTACAGGAGATGTAACAATTTATGATACAAACACCTTAGATATTGTGGCACAGCTAAATATCCCTGATGAATTGTCTAATGCTACTTTTTCTCATGACTTTTCAAAAGTTGCCATTGCTGCACATAATAAAAAGGTGTATATCTACTCTATAAAGACTCAAAAACTTTTAGAGACAATTGTATTTGATGAGATAGTAGAAATCCTAAGTTTTTCGCAACATAATACAACCTTACTTACATTTTCGCGTAAAGGAAATGTAATGCTCTATTCTTTGGTACACAAACAAGTGTATCGTGCTACTCCTAATTTACAGTGGCCGACTACTTTAGCACATACGGAAAATAAAGAGGTTGTGCTTGTTGGATCAAGAGGTTCTCAAGTAGATATATATACCACTTCGCGAGGTAATAAACTCGGTACTCTTCATTTTGATTTTTGGGGTGTTACTTCAATATGTGCGACTAGTGAAGGTGCATTAGTGGGTTTTTCGGACGGCAACAGCATTATTTTGGATATAAAAGAGGAGATTGAAAAGGCTAAGCAAGCACTTCGAGAAGAGCGAATTGAAATATTGGCCGAGCTTTGTCATGAATATCCTCTTCTGTTTATTAATCCGGAAGTTTGTACTTTAATTAACGAGAAATATAAAGAGATATTCGCTTTCAAAGCCAAAACCGATGAGCAAATGTTAGGATACCACGCCTTAATATCTTTTATAATTGAAAACGATACAAACAAACAGGAGCTTCTGACATATATATATCAATCAGAAGAGATTGTCCCATTCATGCAAAAAGTGGAACGCGGTAACTTTGGCGGAGCATGTAAAAGTACCTATAAGTTTCCATTATTGCGACAACTTAGAGAATTTAGCGAATTACGTACAATCTGTAATCGTAATATAAGTGAAGAGATAGAACTTTTAGAGAAAGATCCCAACAAATTTATAACATATAGAGAGGAGCAAACACATAGCTGTAGAGAGTGTATTTATCAAATAATGACCAATGAAGAGACTTTAAGGCAGGCATTTATCGACTTTGAAAAAGCGGTGAAAGCAAAAAATTATACCACTATGTCAGATTTAGTAACAAAATGTCCTTCCCTAAAGCAGACACGCCTTTATCAACGTATAATGAGTTACGGGGAAGCACTCATAGACAAAATATTATTGATGATGCAAAGTGATCATATTGAGCAGGCTGAAAAATATGCAGTAATGCTTTCAAAAATTAAACCGTTTGAAAAAACGGGTTTAGATTTTAAAGAGCAGCTTGCTTGCTTTGTAACCCTTGAACAAGCGTCAAAGAACAATGATGTGTTAAAAGTATTCGCTCTCGCTGAAAACAATCCTGCATTTCGAACGACAAAAGCATACCAGCAACAACTACACAACTATCAAAGTAAATATAACTTGGCGAAAGTTCAGGCGATGAAAGGGGATGTTGCTGCAACCAAAACAATTTTAGGAGACTATTTAAAACTAGAGTACTTTGACGAAAAAAACCTACATATTTTAAAGCTGGCACTTCTTTACGAAATAAAATATTTCGCATCAAGAGAGTCTGAAAAAGAGTCTTTAGACAAATATCATGAGTATTTTGGCTGGGATGAAGCGTATGAACATGTATGTGATGTTTTAGAACACACAATAAATAAAATAAAAAGACTTACTCCAGTTGAAGATGGGTATAGAGAGTTACAAACACTCATCGATGGAGAGAAAGTTCAAAACAAAGTAATTGCAAAAAAGGAAGAACAAAATGAAGAAGAATAAACGGGTAGATATAAGGACAAAAACCCTTAAAGAGATAGGAAGTGAAATAGATATTTTAGTTGTAGAAGATGATGAAGTTTTATTATCACAACTTGTCAATCTTCTTAAAAAGTTTTTTCATAGAGTGGAGACTGCTTCGAACGGCCTTGAAGCCCTTAATCGGATTGCGGAGAGAAGTTATGATCTGATAATTACAGATTTAATGATGCCTCTTATAGATGGATTTGGTTTGATAGAAAGTGTAAGAAAGGATGATGAAGAACAACTTATATTAGTGCTTTCAGCATATTCGGATACTGAAAATCTTTTGCAGCTTATAGATATGGGGATTGATGGTTTTATAATGAAACCGGTTAACATAGATATTGTAATGGATAAACTCCATAAAACATGTGAAATTATCTATAACCGTAAAGCACTTGAACACTATACGAAAATGCTTGAAGATAGTCACGCAGAACTGCTTCAAAGAGATCGTGAGCTTGAGGAGACACTCAATGAGATGAGTCAGCTTAAATTAGAAGTAAAAGAGCAAAAGAGCATTGATGATATATCACAAAAGGAGCTTATGAGTGCAGAATCATTCGCTAGGCTTTATGCACATGAGATTGCTAATTCTAATGAGGAGTTTGAAATTCTTGAGGAGCGGTTTAATAGCTTTTTACTGCAAGCACATAAAGGTATGGGTAGTGAAAGCATAGATATTATTGTTGATCTGATCAAACAATATTGCAAACACCTTGAAGCGTATGAAGAGTTTGCATATTTACGTGCTGAGCTTTGCTCTTTAGCAGGAGAATTGGAAGAGCTGCGTAATTATATAAATATTGAGATATGGATGTCCTCTTTTGTCTTGCTTTTTGACTATTTAGAGCAATTAAGAAAAGGAGTATTCGCATCTCAAAGTTTTAATGATATTTATAAACTTGACAAGCCATTTGTAAAAGTTTTTGAAGATATATCGAAAGAAATCAGTTCTGCTTTAGATCTGATAGATGGTTGAGTTGCATAGTATAAAAAGGGAGAAAATATGGATTTTTTAAAAAGATGGAGCATTAAGCAGAAAATGGGAGGTATGATTCTCAGTATTACCCTTGCCGTAGCACTTGCCAGTATATTTGTTTTTATCGCTTTTGGTAAAGTTGAAGAGAATTATAATCTATTACAAAAGAATACGATAAATGCCTCGTTCTTAACTTTAGAGATAGAAAAAGAGCTTAACTTTGTTAGCCGTTTAAGTCGTGATATTATGCTTGCGAATAACTACGAGAAAAATATGCACCTCTTAGAAAGCACAATCGAAACAATCGATAAAAAATTTCTTGCTCTAGAACAAATACCGGATGGTGAAGCAGTAGAGCTCATTGCTAAAGCTAAGCAAAGTACACTTATTTTTTTAGAACAAACTTTTGCAATGATGAAAAACCTTGATCCAAAAACGATTAAGCAAAATGCTTTTGGTATTTATAAAGGCTATAAAGAGCAACTTACACCTTATGCTCAAGCCTCACGTCAGGAGTTTGAAAAAGTGATCGCACTTAAAAATTCAAAATTTCAAGAGTCGATCGAAAAGATGCATAAACAGATTTTGTTTTTTAAATTTTTTATACTCTTTTGCGGTTTAGGTGTAGCAGTATTGATTTTTCTTTTTGCAACTTTGATACAAAAGTCGATTACATCTGCACTCAAAGAGTTTACTGCTGTAATTCAAGAGAATGCACATGGTATATTTAAAGGAAGAGAGATTGAAAGAACTCAGGGCACAGAACTTGGTGTGATGGGAGATGCTTTAGAAAAACTTCTTACACAAATAGAACGTTTTACTGACGAGATTCATCGTTCTATAGGAAATGCATCAAAAGGTGACTTTTCACGTCCTATCAAGACTGAAGGACTTGAAGGGGAATTCCACGAGGCGATAGAACTTGTTGCTCAGAGTATCAAGGTGATGCAAAGTCAAGAGAGCAAAAAGAAGCGAGATGGTTTTAACGCAAAATTAAGTGTGATGTCCATACGTGTGAATGAGAGCTTAGATATTATTAAAGATGACCTTGAAGAGAACATAGGACAACTCAAAGAGGTGACACAAAAAACGAAAGCTGCCGCAACACT
>JBFEUD010000094.1:0-6457 GCA_041547625.1 Sulfurimonas sp. | reverse complement strand
GCCAAAGTTATTCTAGTTAATATGTAATTAAATAGAACTTATTTCTCCCACTCTATATAGTTATGCCAAATACCGCCTAAAGCCGGTTTTATATTTTTAATATCTTTATTTACAGCTGTTATAGAATTGGGGATATATAAAAAAAGATAAGGATTGTCATTTGTAATAATTTCAAACATCTCCTGCCACCTTTTTGCCAATACTTCTCTTTCAACGATCGATTGAGTTTGTTCAATCATTGCATCGATTTTTTTGTTTTTGTACCCTACCAAATTAAAACCGCCCACTTTATCGTTGTCACTGTGCCAAAACATATAGGGATCAGGTGTAGGCGAAAGTCCCCATCCAAGGAGTACCGTGTCAAACTTGTGGGGAAATACGACAGTATTTAAAAAAGCCTGCCACTCCATAACTCTTAAATTCACTACAACGCCGGCACTTGCCAGTTGATGTTGTAATATCTCAGCCGCATAAGGTCTGATCGAACTTGAATTTGATGTAGCTATCTCAAATGTAAACGGATTAGTTTCATCATAACCGGCTTTTTTAAGCAGTCGTTTTGCTTCTTCAATATCTTGTTTCGGTGCTTTAACACTTTCGTTAAATGCTGAGCTTCCTGGTAAAAATGGTCCCGTACAAACTTTTGCATGCTGGAAAAATAGGATATCTACAAGTTCTTGCCTGTTGATTGCCAAAGAGAGTGCCTTGCGGACATTTGGATCTTGAAACTTTCTCTTTCTTAAATTAAATCCCAGATAGGTATATGATAGAGCAATTTTTTCATAAATGTTAAACTTCTCAAAAAACTCTTTATTTAATTGCCTCTCATATGCCATAGGTTCAAGTGAACCGAGATCAAGCTTTGCAGATTTAAGCATTAAAAAACTTGTCATTGAATCCGCAATTACATGAAAAGAAATCTTATCGATCTTTGCCCTGCCTTCAAAGTACTCATCAAAAGCAGTGAGTTCAATATCTTTAGAAAACTCTAGCTTCTCAAGTTTATACGGACCTGTTCCTACAGGATTGGTATTGAACCTAGAGTTCATAATGTTTGAGTCGTTTTTTAAAATATGCTCAGGGATAATTCCCATCATCCATGTTTCAAGTGCTTTAAAATAGGGTTTTTTGTATCTCACTTCTAGAGTATATTTATCAACTATCTTTACATCAGAAACAAATCTAAAGCCTGCGCTGTACGGTGAAGATATCTTGTCGGAGATCAAAGTTTGATAAGTAAAGAGAACATCTTTAGCAGTAAATTCTTCTCCGTCATGCCATTTTACCCCTTGTCTTAGTTCAAATAGCAGTGTTTTGTCATCTTTGAAATAATAGTTTTTCGCAAGATCGCCAATAATATTTTTATTATCCTTGTCATATTTCACAAGACCGTTAAAAATAAAGCCTGCGATCTCTCCCGAGCTAGAGTCTGTTGCAAGTAAAGGATTCAGCCTTGAAGGGTTTGCTGAAGTTGCAAGATGTAGTGTTGATGCTAAAAGGTTGAATGTGAAAAAAAATATTATAAGAAATTTCATTGGGGAATTATATACAAAAAATTTAAAAGGGAAAATAGTAAGAAGGGATATCCAGAGAAAAATCTCTGGATAGAAAAGTGTTCGAAAAAACGATTAACGTTTTGAGAACTGACGAGAACGACGTGCTTTTCTTTTACCTGGTTTTTTACGTTCAACAACACGTGAATCACGAGTCATCATACCTTCTGGTTTAAGAATAGCTTTTAACTCTGGGTTAAATTTTACTAAAGCACGAGAAATTCCGTGGCGAAGTGCGTCAGCTTGACCACCGAAACCACCACCGATAACTGAAGCTACGATATCTACAGCTTCATTTTGTTTAGTAATGTTTAATGGTTGTTTTACACGAAGTTTTTTCGCTTCAAGACCACCTAAAAACGCATCTAAAGAAAGACCGTTTACAGTGATTTTACCGCTACCTGGAGTTAACCATACTTTTGCTACTGAGCTCTTACGACGACCTGTTGCATAAATTTTGTTTGCCATTATATTAGTCCTTACTTAGCAATTTGTGCAGTGTGAGGATGTTCAGCACCTGCATAAACTTTTAATTTTTTAAGCATTTTTGCACCAAGCTTAGTTTTAGGAAGCATACCACGAGTAGCTAATTTGTATAGTTTCTCAGGATTTTTCTCTAAAAGCTCAGTCATTTTAACGCTTTTTGTACTACCGAAGTAACCAGAGTGAGAGTGGTACTCTTTATTAGCGATTTTGTCTAAACCTTTGAATGTAGCTTTAGAAGCATTGATGATAACAACATAGTCACCACAGTCAATATTTGGAGTATAACAAGGCTTGTTTTTACCACGAAGGATAGTTGCAACTTCAGTGATTAAACGACCAAATGTTTTACCCTCTGCATCGATTAAAACCCATTTTTGATCGATTTGTTCAGCAGAAGCAATTTTAGTAAATTTCATTCTTGAACCTTTCAAGTTTATATTTTTCTCAAGAAATATTTTGCAGATGCAAAAGCAATTCTCTTATTTTGTGATGGAAGTATAGTCATAAAAACTTATATTTTATTTAAATTAAGCAATTTTTAATAAATATTTACTTAATTTCAGTTTCAATTAAGTGTCTATTATTTCTCTAAAATTATACAAAAAATTATTAACATTACAAAATGTAACATATCGTTATATTTAAAAAGATATAATGAAGTTTTTCATAATAGCATTCTGTTTTTTTGTATACTACGAAAAAATTAGCTCTATATAGGATATGAAATGTTTACAATTAAAAAACAACTACAATTATTAAGTACCATTACATCCCTTGCTCTTCTATCTAACACTCTTCAAGCTAATGAACCGGAGGTTCGTTCTGCGCTAAAATCAAATGGACAAATTGTTTATTATGAGAAGCAGGCAGAAGTGAATAGTTTTACAGATATGCTCAAAGATGGAAATTTTTACGGAAGACTTCGTAATAACAATTTCTACTTTTGGTACGATGATTCTGCAAGCAACACACACTTTATCAGTGGTATTGGTGCAAGCCTTGTGTACAAAAGTGCAAACTATAACGGTTTTGATTTTACTATCGCTGGATATGGTGCACGTGCATTTTTCAATGAAACAGCAGATAATGTTAATACTATCAAATCCGGTAAAGATCTTTTAAGCCGTTTCAATTATGTAAATACAGGTTCAAAATCTCTTTATACGTTTGCTCAAGCGAATCTTGCATATAAAATTTCAAAAACAAAACTGATTGTCGGTAGACAACTTGTTGAAACATTCTATACAAAATCTAACGATACAAAAATGATTCCAAACAGTTTTGACGGTCTTGTCGTTGACTCAAGAGATCTTCAAGACTCAAAGCTCAAAGTTGCTTATCTGGCAAAACAAAAACTAAGAGACCACCAAGATTCACATTCGGTTTTAATGTATGGTGATGCAAATTCATCATCATCTACTCATCCTGACTGGAACCAAAATGATGATTCTGCAATGCATAAAGGTTTAACATATACAGCTTTAAGAGATGCAGGAAAATCAACAAGTGCACCGCTTATTGTACTTGATTTTCAAAATAATTCTGCTAAAGATTTACAGTTTAATTTTGCATCTTACGTAGTTCCTGAACTTCTTTCACAAACAATGGGCGAATTAAATTACAAGATCAAGTTAGGAGGGTTCTCTGTTGCTCCGGGTATGAGATATATCCACCAGTTTGATAACGGTGCAGGAGCTGTCGGTGGTGCTTCGCTTACTGGAAGCACAAGCGGATATAAAGAGCCTTCTTCTTTAAAAGCAGATATGATTGCAGCAAGAATTATTACAAAAATAGATGATTATAAAATCAATTTAGGATATACAAATATTTTAGATAAAGCAGACCTTGTTACTCCATGGAGAGGTTTCCCTACTGCAGGATATACAAGAAGTATGGGTATCTATAACTGGAGAGCAAATACAAAAAGTTATAGACTTGAGCTTGTAAAAGGTGATAACAAAACAGGTATTTACAAAAACGGCTTTTTCCAAACATCTGTTTTATATGTAGATGGAGATAAAACAAAATCGGAAAGTGATAAAATGTTTTACTACTTCGGATATATCAAAAACTTGGCATCGGCTCCTGAGTTCCAATACCGTTTTAGATTTGGATATAACCAATATATCCAAGATGACAATGCCAAAACAGATTTCATTGACTCTAGACTAGAGCTTAACTATACATTCTAGGAAAACTAATGGGTAACTTCCCTGCCAAGATCACAGAGATTAAGTCAGTTCAAACTCTTCACCGTGTAGAACTTGCGATAAAAGAGCATACCCTCTCACTGATCTCTTTAGAACTTGCTGATAATGTTCAAGTAGGTACACAAGTACAACTCTGTGTGAAGTCTTCAAATATTATGATTTCACGTAATAAAAATACTCAACTCAGCATTGCGAACCAGTTACCCGTTACAATAGTTTCTATCAAAGAGGGAAAAATTTTAACAACTCTCAAACTTGATTTTCAGGATATTATCTTGGAATCAATTATTACTACCAATCAAGCAAAAAAGTTATCTTTGCAAGAGAAAGAAAATATATTTGCATGTATCAATGAAAGCGATCTTTCTCTTTCTGTATCGGAGCGATAGATGTTTGGTATAGATTTTGAACCGTTTTTTATATCGTTTAAATTAGCCGCTATAACAACATTAGTACTATTTATAATCTCTCTTCCTTTAGCTTGGTACCTTTCACAAACTCGCTCGAAAGTAAAACCTTTTTTAGAAAGCATAACGGCTCTGCCTATAGTACTGCCCCCTTCCGTACTTGGATTTTATCTTTTAGTAGCACTTTCACACAATTCACCAATAGGTGCCTTTTTTGAGGATGTTTTTGATATAAAACTTGTGTTTTCATTTACTGGTTTGGTGATTGCCAGTGCATTTTATTCTCTACCGTTTATGCTCCAGCCTTTACAAAGCGGTTTTGAATCCTTACATAAAAATATGATCGAGGCGAGTTATATAGCAGGAAAAAGTAAAACTCAAACTCTTTTGTCTGTAGCCTTGCCAAACATCAAACCGGCACTCCTTACTGCCGTAATCGTAACATTTGCACACACCATAGGCGAATTTGGCGTTGTGCTTATGGTGGGTGGGAGCATTCCCGGTGAGACAAAAGTAGCATCTGTTGCGATCTATGAGATGGTAGAGATTATGGACTACTCCATGGCACATATCTACTCGGCAATTATGGTCACTATCAGCTTTGTAGTACTGCTGAGTGTCTATATTTTTAATCGCAGATATCAAAAGAAGATCGGTATACACTAATGGTTCAATTAAATATAACTAAACAACTCCAAGGTACTCAGGGAGATATGCAACTTCTAGTTGATCTGGGCATCAAAGAGGGGGAGTTTGTAGCACTCAGTGGAAAAAGTGGTAGTGGTAAAACAACACTGCTTAGAATTCTTGCCGGTCTTGAAGACGCAGATGGAAATATTACTGTCGATCAAAACAGCTGGCTCGATCATAAACATAAATTACCACCGCAAAAAAGAGAGATAGGTTTTGTATTTCAAGACTATGCACTGTTTCCAAACATGAATGTACTCGAAAACCTTCTATTTGTTCAAAAAGACAGAGAACTTGCAGAACACCTTTTAGAAGTAACAGAACTGACAGAACTTAAAAACAGACTGCCCAATCAACTTAGCGGCGGGCAAAAGCAACGCGTGGCACTGTGTCGTTCTTTAATGAGCAGACCGAAGATACTTTTACTAGACGAACCGCTTTCAGCCCTTGATCCCGCAATGAGAACAAAACTCCAAAACGAGATCCTCACACTCCATAAAGAGTTTAATATTACAACTATTATTGTAAGTCACGATCCAAGTGAAATCTACCGTTTGGCTTCGCGTGTTATAGTTTTGGAACACGGTTCAATCATAGCTGACGGTACACCAAAAGAAGTACTTTTAAAAACACAAGGGAGTGCCAAGTTCTCGTTTGAAGGAGAACTTTTAGAGATTATAAAAGTAGATGTAATCAGTATTGCCGTCATCTCGATAGGACAACAGCTTGTAGAGGTGGTAGTAAGTGATGAAGAGGTAAAAAATCTTCAGATAGGGCAAGTGGTAAATGTCAGTACAAAAGCATTTACTCCTATGCTTAACAACTAAACTTTTACGATCTTCACCTCATCGCTTAAAAGGTAGCACAAGTACCCTTCTACCTCTTGGCTTGTAATCTCTTCCACTGCTTTAATATAACTTTTTACCTGTTTTGTATACTCTTTGTGAAAGTTCTCACCCGTCTTATAATCGATAATCACCCATTTGTCCTCTTTTTTTACAAGCAGGTCTATATAACGCAGATTATTTTTGTACTTAAGCCCTTTTTCTTTATAACACTCACCTGCAACCAACTCTGCAAACTGATTATTTTCTAGAAGATGTTTCACTCT
>JBFEUD010000093.1:0-6471 GCA_041547625.1 Sulfurimonas sp. | reverse complement strand
CTTGTGAGATAGTAAAATTTAAAAACAGCGTATTTTTGTTGCAATGTGTCTTGATCAAAAAAGTTATCTGGAAATAGACTTTGAGAAAAACGGGCTAGATACTCTTCTAAATCCTCTTGTTGAAAGAGAGTTTTTATGAGTTTAAATTCATTGATGAGTTGAGGAATGTCATTGAAGTTCGCCAATGTATCAAAATATTTTTCAGTCTCTTTTTGCAGATTTGTATTGTTTTTGTCTAAAAGGAGTAATGTGTAGTGTAAATGAAAGAGATAAAAATGTTTAGATATTTGTTGTGCTTCAACGTGAGAAAGCAATTTTTTCATTAGACGAGCTGATTTTTCTTCTAGCTGTATATTTTTGGTAGAAAAAAGTTTAACGGCTTCTAAAAACTTGGCAATAACATCAAAAGGTATATTCTCGTTTGCAAAGTTGTTGATGTAGATATACTCAAGAAGGAAATAGAGAGCTTTTTGAAGCTGTTCAGTGGAAAGTTCCCCATCTAAAATAGTATTTAGTTGTTTTGCTTTTTCAAGTTTGACTGATTCAAGTGCTATAGTGAGGTTTTGAAGAATAGCATTTTGAATTTCATCAGAAAAGTTCATAGTGTCAAAATTGATCTCTTGAGGATATGGGTAGGGTGAACTTAGAAAATAGGTGACAAAATCATCTATCGGCACGTGGATACAATTAGCAGGGGCATCTTCTAATTGCTGACCGTCGTAAAAAAATATTTGTTCTTTTGAATCAGTATTTTTTGACATATCAAGAGCGATAAGCGGATTAAATACATAAACGTTATCTTTATTTTGCAACTATTTTCCCTTTGTTCACTATTTGATACATATATTCAGCCATCTTCCAGTCTTCATGTGTATCAATATCTTGCACTAAATGGCGAGGAAGTATGACAGGAATAGAGTCTCTCCCAAAGGCTATATCTTGAGCTTGATTTTTCATGTTTTCCCAGTAAAATTGTCCTGCATCTTGGTAAGCTTCTTCTAGATCTTGACTTCTAGTTTTGTAATGTTCCGGAAAAAACATTTGACATCTGCCATTCTCGGTAATTTTGAAAGTTCTTTGGATCGGAAACGGCATAGAACATACACTAAATGCCATATGGGCATCAGAATTTTTCAGTTTTTCAAACCCTTCTTGTAGATATTTTTCCTGTAAAAGAGGAGCGGTTGCATAAATTGTACATAAAAATTCTACAGTATCTCCATTCTCTTCCAAAAATTCTATTGTATGTGTAATCACGTCAGCAGTAGTTGCAAAATCATCGCTTAACTCTTCAGGGCGTATAAATGGGACTTCAGCTCCATATTTTTTCGCTATAGAAGCTATCTCTTCATTATCCGTACTAACAATGATTCTATCAAATAATTGAGAGTTTTTTGCTGTTTCAATCGAGTATGCGATCAAGGGTTTTCCAAAAAAATCTTTTATATTTTTTTTAGGTATCCTTTTACTACCGCCTCTAGCAGGAATAAGTGCAACTATGGACATTAGAAACTACACCCTCTATGACTAAAGTGTTCGAGAACCTCTAATACTGTGTCAGCTACATATTTTGCATCATCCATACTCATTGTTTGATTACAAGGAATCGAAATCTCACTTTTATAAAAATCGTTAGCAACTTCCAAAGCAAATTCACCAAATTTTTCTTTGTAAAATGTGTTTTGATAGATCGGCTTATAGTGTACTTGAACACCTAATCCGCGTTCTTGCAACATTTGGAATATTTCTTCTTTAACACAATGTAGTTCAGGGTTTAAAATAATAGGGTAGAGATGTCTTGAGCTTCTTTGCGAAGACTCTAGCTTTTGTGTAAGGAAGAGTTTTGCAGTACTAAATCTTTCATCGAAATAGTTGGCAATCGTAGATCGTGTGTCTATAAATCTATCGAGTTTTTTGAGTTGAGATATTCCAAGTGCAGCAGCTACTTCGGTAAGTCTTAGATTATACCCCATGCTTACCATATCTGAATTCCAAAGTTTCTTTTTTACAACTCCATGAGAGCGAAAAAGTCTCAGTTTCTCTGCAAGGATTTCGTCGTTGGTTACAACTGCTCCACCTTCACTTGTTGTAATTGGTTTAATAGCATGAAAGCTAAATACGGTTGCATCGGAAAAAGAACCTACTTTTTCACCGTTAATACTTGAACCGAGTGCATGGGAAGCATCTTGAATAACTAATATATTGTGTTTTTTAGCGATCTCTTTAATCTTATGTATATTTACAGGTTTCCCAGCAAAGTCAACAGGTACTATTGCTTTTGTTTTTGGAGTAATAAGTGCTTCGATTTTGTTCTCATCAATGTTACCGTCAAGTTTTACATCGCACCAGATCGGTTTTGCACCAAGAGTAACAAACATGTTGGATGTCGCAACAAAGCTAATAGGTGTGGTGATAATCTCATCGTCTTCGTTGATTTCATAAGCAGCATAAAGGGCTTGTAAAGCTGACGTGGCAGAGTTAAATGCAACTGAATACTTGGCATTTGTATAATGGCATAATGACTCTTCAAATTCTGTGACTTTTGGACCTTGTGCCAAAAAATTACTTTTTAGAACCTCTGTAACAGCCGCAATATCATC
Organism: Sulfurimonas sp.; assembly: GCA_041547625.1. Lineage (GTDB taxonomy): Bacteria > Campylobacterota > Campylobacteria > Campylobacterales > Sulfurimonadaceae > Sulfurimonas. The sequence goes on along the minus strand of JBFEUD010000093.1, from coordinate 3,871 downwards.
ATCTTCAATTAACTGAGTAGAATAGCTGAGCATTATTTTTCTTCTTGTTCAGTTTGTGCCACTTTTTCTAGTAACTCTTCGGCACTCAGCCAGATGGTGTTATCACGTGAGTTGTATTCAAATCCAGCTTCGACATTTTTCCCTTTTTCATCGAGATTGTTTGTCATATAATCAATAGGTGTTGTAAAGGTGATGCTAGGTCTGATTACAAAGTGGTCATTAAACTCTAAGGTTAAATGGGAATCATCTTGAGGGCACATAACTTCATGGAGTTTTTCTCCAGGACGTATACCAATAATTTCTTGAGGTAAGTCAGGTGCAATTGCTTTTGCCATATCTGTCATTTTCATTGATGGAATTTTAGGAACAAATATCTCTCCGCCTTGCATACGTTGAAAGTTTTTAAGAACAAAGTTTACACCCTCTTGCAAAGTGATCCAAAATCGTGTCATATTCGGTTCTGTAATTGGAAGAGATGTAGCACCTTCGACAATCAATTTTTTGAAAAACGGGATTACTGAACCGCGAGAGCCTAAAACATTCCCATAGCGTACGACTGAAAACTTGATATTATGACCACCAGAAAGATTGTTCGCGGCCACAAAAAGTTTATCTGAAACAAGTTTAGATGCACCATATAAATTTGCTGGGGATGCTGCTTTGTCCGTAGAAAGAGCAATAACGTGTGTGACATTGTTTTCCAAGCAAGCATCTATGATGTTTTGCGCACCCATAACATTGGTTTTTATACATTCCATAGGATTGTATTCGGCGATAGGAACATGCTTAAGAGCTGCAGCATGAACAACATAATCAACTCCACTCATAGCCTTTTTTAGTCTTGGCAGATCTCTTACATCACCAATGAAGTAGCGCATACATTTATCATTGAATTTTTGTGCCATTTCAAATTGTTTGAGTTCATCTCTTGAGTAGATTATAATTTTATTAGGTTTGTATTGTTTTAATATGGTACGTACAAATTGTTTACCAAAGCTTCCCGTACCACCAGTTATGAGTATGTTTTTCCCATTTAGCATAGAGCATCCTATTCAAAGATATTAGAAGTTTTCTAGCAATAATAATTCCAAAAAAAAAGTTACAGATTATTTACAACTTGCCGATATAGTTTCCATATATAAAAAGGAGTTTATTATGGCAACTATATCTTCACTCGGTGCAGGGGCTGGTGTATTAACACAAAGTGTACTAGACCAGTTAAGACAAGCCGACGAATCGCAATGGATCACTCCTATAGATTTTGAAATAGCTTTAGAAAAAGATAAGCAGAGTGCATTCGATGTTTTAAATGCAAATATGAAAAACCTTTATGATGCAATGAATGAACTTGCAACAAATACTTTATTTGATGAAAGATCTGCAGTTGTAACGGGAACTTCGGTTGAAGTAACTGCTGATGCAAATAGTGACCTACAAGACTTTACTCTAAATGTAATTAATCTTGCTACAAAACAGATTGAACAATCTGGTAGTTTTGCAGCAACAACAGACACGATTGCAAGTGGGACAGGTACGTTAAATCTAAATATTGACGGGCAAGATTTTACGATCAACTATGATGCGACTACAACTTTGGATGATCTGAAAAATGAGATTAATTCAGTTGCAGGGACAAAAATAGATGCAACAGTTGTTCAGGTGGCAACGGGAGATTTTAGACTGTTCATGAGTTCTGTAGATACAGGTACTACGCAAGATATTACATTAACAGATACAAGTGGATTATTATCTGGTACACAATTAACAACTGGATCAAGTGTTGTACAAACTGCCGTGGATGCCAATTTTGAATTTAACGGTTTAGCGCTTACAAGAACAAGTAACAATATTACGGATTTAATTACAGGATACGACATTACATTGAAAGAGACAGGTTTGTCAACTGTATCGGTACAACAAAATCGTGATGAAATTCTTTCAAGAGTTGATAGTTTTGTAGCACAATACAACTCAGCGATCGACGAGCTTACAAGTTTGACAAAAAACTCTACTGATTCTGAATCAAGAGGAATTTTTGCTGCTGAAAGTCTAATTAAAAATTTACGTTCAGACCTACAAGATATGATAGGCACCGTAGGTGGCGGTGTTGGTAGTTTATATGACTATGGCTTTGATATTGACAAAGACGGAAAAATGACAGTTGATAAAACTGTAATGAATGAAAAAATGGATGCAAACATTAACAATTTTGAAGCATTTTTCTCTGGTGGTGACTATGATAACGGTGATGGGACAACAACGACACTAACTGGTGCGTTTGATGAACTAACAAATCTAGTCGGGCAATATACGAAAACAAATGCTTATTTATCTCAATTTTCAGACAGTATATCAGAAAGAATCAGTACTTTGGAAGACAGAAGAACATCTGCTATTGAAAGGCTTGATTCGAAATATGAAACATTAGCAAAACAGTATACTGCATACGATTTGATGATGACTAGATTAAATAATGCTTCAAATGCATTTATACAAATGGTAAATGCACAATATGCAGCATCACAAGGCTAAAGTTTTATAACAAACAACCGATATACAAAGTATAGGATATGAAAAAAAAAGAAGGATCTAAAATGTATGGAAATGCAGCTTATAATGTTTATGCTCAAAATAATGTTCAAGTAGAATCACCTGCAAAATTAATAACGATGTTATATGAAGGTATTTTAAAGTTTAATACACAAGCAAAAAATGCTATAAAAGAGGGAAATATTGAAAAAAGAGTATATTGGACTAACCGTTCTATAGCAATTATAACAGAGTTAATTGCTGTACTTGATTTTTCACATGGTGATGTTGCGAAATATCTGGAAGGTCTTTATAACTATCAAATTCAGCTTTTAACAGATGCTGGTCTTCAAAGTGATGAAGCAAAATTGGATGAATGTACGAATGTATTTCGTGGTTTATTAGAGGCGTGGAGAGAAACTACGAATGTGGCTTAATCAGTTAAAAATAGCGGTAAGTCAAAAAGATATAGAGCTTTTAGACTCTTTACTCTCAGACATACCCAATTTAACTGATAAAGAAGAGCTTGATTCTGCGATTGTATTGCTGGCTCAAGCAAAAGATATAGTTCAAGAACTACAAAATGAAACAGCTGCTTCAATGAAGCAGATCAAAAAAAACTTAGAGTTTTTAAAATCGACAGAAACTACACAAGTACATAGACTAGATATCAAGTCGTAAGAGGCTTTTTCTTTATTCCAAAGTGTAAACTCCGAATAGTATATTCAGTTACTACTGCACCTTTTCTCATTGTAAGAATATGCTCAACTGCATCTGCGATATCAGTTGCAAATAATTTTGCATTTTCATTATCGACTACATCAAAATGTAAGTCATTGTAAAAAGAACTTTCTGTCATATCTGGATTGATGTTGGTAATACTGAGTTCAGATTTTCTTGTTTCTTCAAAAAGAGCATCACTGAATGCTTTAAGACCTGCTTTAGTAGCACTATAAACTCCTGCAAATTTGCTTGAACGCAATGCCTCGATGGAGTTTATGTTAATAAGATATCCACCATTTTTTTTTAATGAACGCAGTGTTGCGTTTGTCAGTAACATCGGTGCGGTGAGATTTAAAAACGTCATTTTCGTAATTGTTTTGGTATTGAGCTCCTCATGCGGGGCAAATTTTCCAAAGCCGGCACAGTTTATAAGAAGGTCAATCTCTTCTATTTTCAATTTTTCTGCCAATGCATTTGTTTGTTTTTCATCACTGAGATCGCATTTAATAGCTTTAAAATTATGTTGACCGAACAGAGCTTCATCAATATCTCTGCTAACACCAATAACTTTATAACCTAACGCTAACAATTTTTTTGTTATTGCATAACCGATACCACT
>JBFEUD010000092.1:0-6581 GCA_041547625.1 Sulfurimonas sp. | reverse complement strand
TGGATAAGCTCCATGATAATAACTGTTTTACCAACACCAGCACCACCGAATAGACCAACTTTACCACCTTTTGCATATGGAGCAAGTAAGTCAACAACTTTGATACCTGTTTCAAACATCTCTGTTGTAGTTGATTGATCAACTAATGGTGGTGGAGCACGGTGAATTGACCACTCTGGAGCACCTTCAACTTGCTCGCCACCATCAATAGTTTCACCAATAACGTTAAAAATACGTCCAAGAACTTTTTCACCAACTGGTACTTTAATTGGAGCACCAGTAGCTTTTGCTTCCATACCACGAACAAGACCTTCAGACATATCCATAGCAATAGTTCTAACACGACCATCACCTAAGTGAGCAGCTACTTCTAACACTAATCTGTGTTCACTACCTTCAACACTAACGTTAACCTCGATAGCTTCGTTTATTACCGGAAGATAACCATCAAAATCAACATCAACAACAGGACCCATTACCTGGCTAATTTTTCCAATCATATTTTTCTCCATTATTTCATACTCTCTACACCACTGATAATTTCAATCAGTTCTGTAGTAATAGCAGCTTGACGTGCTTTATTAAATTCAACATTTAAGCTTTTAACCATCTCTTTAGCATTGTTAGTCGCCGTATCCATAGCTTGCATACGTGCTGAATGTTCAGCTGCAACAGAATCAATTAAAGAGTAATACATGTTATAACTAACATATCTAGACACTAAAGAGTTAAGCATTTTTTCTTCATCTTCTGCTTCAACTTCTATAGTAGAATTCTTTTGAACCTCTTCACACTCAAATTCATCAGAATTAACTGGTAAAACTTGTTTTACTTTTAATTCTTGAGTAATCATGTTTTTATACCCATTGTAAACTAGATGTAAAGCATCAATTTTACCTTCTTGGAAATCTGTAATTGAAGTTTCAATAAAATCATCAGATTTCTCTTTATCAGGTTTTGAACTTAAGTCTACAACTGAATCAAACATTTCAACTTCATTGTAGTTGAAATATTCAATACCTTTTTTACCGATTCCACGTAAACGCACTTTAACATTTTTCTCTTTGTATTCGCGAAGTAATGCGTTTACAGCTTTAATAGTTTGAATATTAAAACCTCCACATAAACCTTTGTCCGCTGTTACAAATACAATGTCAACCATTTTCGGATTTTCAATCTTTTCAAAGAAACGATTGTCTAATCCTCCAACTTTACTACAACTAATGCGCCCAGCAATTTCGGCAATAACCTGATTCATTTTCTCTGCATAAAGACGTGAGCGTTTTGCAAGCTCTTCAGCACGGCGAAGTTTAGCCGTTGAAACTAACTTCATCGCACGAGTTGTCTTTTGAGTGCTTGAAACACTCTTAATTTTTCTTTGAATATCTTTCAAGTTTGCCATGAAGTATCCTTACGACGCTATAAAGCTAGCTTTGAACTCTTCAAGTGCTTTTTTCAATAGTGCTTCAGTCTCATCGTCAATTTTCTTAGAGTTATTGATGTTCTCTAAAATTTGTGGATAAGATGCTTCAATAAATGGATACATTTCAGCTTCGAAACGTACAACATCTGATGCACTGATATCATCTAAGAAACCATTATTACCTGCGAAGATAATTGTAGCTTGTTTCTCAGCAGAAAGTGGAGAATATGGAGGTTGTTTAAGTACCTCTACCATTCTTTGACCACGCTCAAGTTGTTTACGAGAAACTTCATCAAGGTCAGATGCGAATTGAGCAAATGCTTGAAGTTCACGGTATTGAGCAAGATCAAGTCTTAATGTACCAGCAACTTGTTTAGTAGCTTTGATTTGCGCAGCACCACCAACACGAGAAACTGAAAGACCAACGTTAATCGCTGGACGTACACCAGAGTTGAAAAGGTCAGTTTCTAAGAAGATTTGACCATCAGTAATTGAAATAACGTTTGTTGGAACGTAAGCAGCAACGTCACCAGCTTGAGTTTCAATAATTGGTAAAGCTGTTAATGAACCTGCACCTTCAGCATCAGAAAGCTTAGCTGCACGCTCTAATAGTCTTGAGTGAATGTAGAATACATCACCAGGGTATGCTTCACGACCTGGAGGACGACGAAGGATTAGAGACATTTCACGGTATGCTACAGCGTGTTTTGATAAATCATCATAAACGATTAGACCATGTCTTGCGTTATCACGGAAATACTCACCCATAGTAACACCAGTATATGGAGCTAAGAATTGTAGTGCAGCAGCTTCAGAAGCAGTTGCAGATACAATGATAGTGTATTCCATTGCACCGTGTTCTTCTAAACGACGAACGATTTGAGCAACAGTTGATTCTTTTTGACCTACAGCAACGTATACACAGATAACACCGTTACCTTTTTGGTTGATGATAGTATCTAGAGCAACAGTAGTTTTACCAGTTTGTCTGTCACCAATAATAAGCTCACGTTGACCACGACCGATTGGTACTAGTGCATCAATAGCCTTGATACCAGTTGCTAGTGGTTCATGAACAGATTTACGCTCCATAATACCAGGTGCTTTTTCTTCAACGAAACGAGTTTCAGTTGCTTCAATTGGACCTTTACCATCAATTGGCTCACCAAGAGCATTTACAACACGACCGATAAGAGCGTCACCTACTGGAACACGAAGAAGTTTTCCAAGACGTTTTACACTCATACCTTCACGAAGATTTTCACCAGAACCAAGGATAACTACACCTACACTTGCTTCTTCAAGGTTCATTACTAAACCTCTTGTACCGTCTTCGAATTCAACCATTTCACCTGCCATTACATTGCTTAGTCCGTAAACTTTTGCAACACCGTCAGCATATGAAACAACTTTACCTGTTTCGTTGATATCAACGCTTAATTCAAAATTGTCGATACGTTCTTTAATAATTGAGCTGATCTCATCAGCTTGGATTTTTGCTACCACTATTTTTCTCCTCTCTTGAAGTTAAATTGCTTTTATAATATGTTGAATAATTTGATTATCGATTCTATCTTTAGAAAAGTTAATCTCAATACCAAGTCCTTCTACTGCTACTTTAATTCCGTTAAAATCACTTTTAACAAAATTTAAAGAAATTGTAGAATCAAACTTTTTACTAAGTCCGCTACTTAAGTCACTAATCACTTTTGAATCTAAATCACTGTCACTATATACAGTACCTTCAAAAGTTTTCGTTGAGTTTGCTATATCTTTTTTCAATTCAGCTGAAATTGCTGGAATAATTTGAATTCTTCTGTTTTGAACTAGAAGTTTTACAAAATTATTAAGTTGTTCAGAATTAGCCGGTTTAACTGCTTCTAATAAAATGTTAGATTTATCTTCTAAAGCTACATTTGGATTTGCAACAATATTAACAAATTTCTCATCTTTAAAAGAATCAGATAAAACAGAAAAAACATCACTCATTGCTTCCATTGATGCTACATCATTCCCTTCTTTAAGGGCTTTAACATATCTTTTTGCTATCAATTCTTCCATACTACTATGCCACCTTCTTTAAAATAACGTTAGCCATAGCTTGTCTATCGAAAACTTCAGAACTTTGATTTAATGTTTCAGAAATCACTTCTTCAACAACTTCTACTACCATATTTCTAGTTTCAAAATCTTTTTTAGTTTCATGTTGTTTAGCAATCACTTCAAGATCAGAATCACATTGAGTCATGATATTATCATTTAAAATCTTGTTCTCTTTTTTAGACGCGATAGCTAATTCTTCAGCAAACTTTTCAGCTTCTGATATTTTAGCTAGTGCCTCTTTTTTGAGTTCTACCGATTCTTTAAGTTTTTCTTGAACCTTATTTAATTCATCCGCGATCTCATTACTTCTTGAGCCGAAATAATTTTTTACCGGTTCAGCTACAAGGTACCAAATAAGCCCTGCAAATAATAAGAAGTTAACAGTTCTTTGAATAATATCTGTATCATTATGACCTGCTTCAGATGCTAATGCATAAGTTGATACCATTAATAATAACGCTAAAATTTTCTTCACATTAGATCCTTATATTTGACTTATTTTAGCCTTAACAGCTTCTTTAAACATCGGAACTTGAGCCATAAGCTCTTTTGTCAACTCTTCTTGAGATTTCGCAAGTGACTGCTTAAACTCAACATAATCTACGGCAAGTTCAGCACGCTTTGCTTCCAACTTGTTCTCTGCTAACTCTTTAGCATCTGCAATAACTTTTTCTCTTAGGGCCGAAGCTTCTAGTTTAGCATTCATAATAATTGATTCAGCTTTAGCTTTTAACTCAGCGATTTCTGCATCATTCGAACCTACTTTTTCAAGGTCTTTCTTGATATCTTCATCACGTTTGTTCATAAAGCTAAACAATGGATTATAAAGCCAACTATTCAGAACGGCTATAAGTGAAACAAATACAACAAATGTAGCCAAAAGTAACATTGGATTTATATCTAACATAGCACCTCCTAAAAGTTGCGTGATTGTACTATATTAAAATTGAAAGGATAGTTAAATGAAGAAGAAAAATTTAATAATTTTGAAAAAATTACGATAAGTGTGACAAAAATTCACGTATTTCTTCTTCTGATGAGAATTCTAAAGTGAGTTTATTTCCAGAAGTTTTATATTTGAAACCAAAATCATCAAACTTTTCTTTCAAATAAGAGAAGTCGTACGAAGTTTGTACTACTTTTGGTTTAGATGTATTATCTTCATGCTTCATATTTTTTATTTCAGCTTCAAGTTCACGTACACTTAACTTTTGTCCAATAATAGAGTTAACCATACGTTCTTGAGCTTTTTCATCTAACCCAACTAAAACTTTAGCATGTCCTGCTGTAATATTTTTCTCAACTAATGCTTTTAAAGTCTTCTTTGAAAGTTGTAATAAACGTAGTGTATTAGTGATGTGAGCTCTACTTTTATGAATCATTGAAGAGAGTTCTTCATGAGTTAATTCATGTAGTTTAATAAGTTCACCGTATGATTCAGCCAGTTCTACCGCATTTAACTCTTCACGTTGGATATTTTCAATTAAAGCAAATTTACGCATCTTTTGTTCATCAGAATTTAACACTATTGCTTTGATCTCTTTTAATTTTGCAAGTTTAGATGCACGAAAACGTCTTTCACCAGCGATAAGAATATAACCGTCAATATCTTCTTTTACAACGATCGGTTGAATCAAACCATCGTTTTTAATTGAATCTGCAAGTTCATGTAAAGCTTCTTCATCAAAATGTTTTCTTGGTTGAAATGGATTTGGGCGGATATCTTTTACCGGGATTTCTAAAATATGATCTTTTTGAGAACCTTCATTATCGTATGCTTCATCTATTTCACCTAAAAGAGCATCTAATCCACGACCAAGTTTTTGACTTTTCACTGTTTCAATCCCCCTTTTCAGTCTATAATAGCTTGTGCTAAGTTTTGATATGCGATCGAACCGATCGATTTTACATCGTACAAAATAGCAGGTTTACCAAATGACGGTGATTCTGCTAGTTTTACATTTCTTGGAACAACAATATACTTACTATCTTTATCTGTAAAAAGTTTCCCTTTAAAATGTTGTTTCAAGTCTGCAAACACCTGTTTAGACAGATTGTTTTGTGATGAATACATAGTTGGTACGAAACCTTTGATACTCAACTTTGGATTAATTGATTTTCTTACCAGTTTAATAGTATTTAATAACTGTGCCAAACCTTCTAGTGCAAAAAATTCACATTGGATAGGGATAATAACAGAGTTTGAAGCTGACAATGCATTAATTGTCATTGGTCCAAGAGCCGGCGGTGAATCAATAATTACATAGTCATAATCTTTTCTAACATGAGCGATAGCTTTTTTCAGAACAAGCTCACGTCCCCTCGCCTTATCCGCATCATAATACTCTTTTTCAATCCCAACAAGACCGATATTTGACGGAGCAAGATGTAATGTTGGTAAGTCAGATTTTAAAATGATGTCTTTAAGTTTTTTTGCACCAATTAAAACATGGTAGATATTAAACTCATAGTCATTTCTATGAAATCCTAGTGAAGTTGTTGCATTTGCCTGTGGATCAGAGTCAATTAGTAAGACTTTTTTCTCGGCAACGGCTAGTGAAGCTGCAAGGTTAACTGCTGTTGTTGTCTTGCCTACACCACCCTTTTGATTCGCGATTACGATAACTTCACTCATCTTAAACTGTATATCCTCTCACCATTGATATTTAAACTACCATCTTCTTCAAGTTTTGCGTTACTTAAAGAAATTTTGTTATTTTTTATGTGTGTAAAAAATTTATAATTGTTATGGAATTCTAACTTATATTTTCTAAAAACTTTCTTCCATAAGATGTTTTTTTCAACTTTTTTGAAAAAACTCTCCAATAACTTTTTTTTATCCAGCTCAATATCCAATACTGTAAATCCATCTGGTGCTTCAACTAAATTCACTCCAACACCGCATACTATATTTTGCCCTACTACATTCGTAATCATACCGCCTATTTTATATTCATCTAGATAAAAATCGTTCGGCCATTTTAAAAAAATTTTCGAGCCAAGATCTGTAAGAGTCTCTTTTAGTAGATATGCAAAATATATAGAAGCCGACTCT
>JBFEUD010000091.1:0-6585 GCA_041547625.1 Sulfurimonas sp. | reverse complement strand
CTGTTGGTTATCACAGATAAAGATAAGAAAATTAAGGGTGTGTTACACATCCATAAACTGATAGAAAAAGGAATCTCTTAATGTCAATGAGATTAAATAAATATATTGCGCACTATTCGACCTATTCTCGTCGTGAAGCTGATCGTGCTATTCAAGACGGCTATGTGCGTATCAACGGTGAGATTGAAACAAATCCCGCTACACAAGTAGAAGAGGGGCGTGATATTGTTTACGTAAGCGGTAAACAGGTAAGTCAATCTAGCAAATATACAGTTATTGTTTATAATAAACCAAAAGGGGAGTTGGTAACAAAGTCTGATCCACAAGGGCGTCGTACAATCTATGATACACTCCCAAAAGAGTTTAGACACTATATCCCTGTAGGGCGTTTAGACTTTGCAAGTGAAGGTTTACTTCTTTTAACAGATGCTTCACACATTGCAACTGCTTTGATGGAGTCTGATTTAGAGAGAATTTACAAGATTAAAATTAAAGGGCCAGTGACTCAAGAGATGGAAGCTGCAATGCTTGATGGTCTTTATTTGGAAGATGCAACGGCGGGAGCACATTCACACTCTAAAATCAAATCGATGGAATTCAAGCCATTTTTAGGATATAAGATCCAAAAAAATCAGCCGAACTATTCGATCTTAAAAGTGGCTATCTCTGAAGGAAAAAACCGTGAACTTCGTAGGTTTTTTGCACACTTTGGGGCAGACATTGTAGATCTTAAACGTCTTAGTTTTGCAGAAGTTGAGTTGAATAACTTACCGACTGGAAAAACAAGATTTTTAACACGTAGTGAATACTCGGCACTGCACAAGTTCTTAAAAGAGGAATCTAAAAAACAAAAAGAGAGACAGTAAAAATTGGATTTTGCTTATTTACTGCGCCCCAAAACTTTTAATGAGATAGTAGGCCAGGAACACCTTACAGGTACAAATGCACCATTAAGAGTTCTCTGTGAGCAAAATGCGCTGGGGCATAGTTTTTTCTATGGTCCTGCAGGATGTGGTAAAACATCACTTTCACGCGTGATCGCAGAAGTTATGGATAGACCATTTTACGAGCTTAATGCAACTTCGCTTAAGATCGAAGAGCTGCGAAAAATTTTCAACCAATATAAAAATGCCCTCCAAAAACCGTTAATCTTCATAGATGAGGTACATCGTCTTTCAAAAAACCAGCAAGAGGTGCTTTTACCTATTATGGAAACAAACGAAGCGCTGATCATCGGTGCTTCAACCGAAAACCCTTTTTACTCTTTAACATCGGCTATCCGCTCACGTTCAATGCTTTTTGAAATCAAAGCGATTACAAACGGGGCACTTGAAAAGCTCTTGGAAAAAGTGGTAAAGAAGTATGAGCTTTCTCTTGATGAAGATGCCAGAGAGTATCTAATTGCAAGTTCGGGTGGAGATGCAAGAGCGATGTTAAAACTTTTAGAGTTTGCATCAAACATCTCTACCTCCATTACGGCAGAAACGTTAAAATCTCTTCGTCCAAACGCATTACAGGCTGGAAGTTCTGAAGCAGGTGTGCATTACGATCTTGCTTCAGCGCTTATTAAATCGATTCGCGGAAGCGATGCGGATGCTGCTATCTATTATCTTGCACGTTTGATTGACGGGGGAGAAAGTGCAGATTTTATTGCACGCCGTTTAGTGATACTTGCCAGTGAGGATGTAGGCAATGCAAACCCTCAGGCCCTCACACTTACCACTTCATGTTTAACATCGGTGAGTAAGATAGGTTATCCTGAAGCGAGAATCATTTTGGCTCAAGCTGTGATCTATCTTTGTGCCTCTCCAAAATCAAATTCTGCATATATGGCTATCAATCAAGCGCTTAACAGTGTAAAAAATGGTAACATTATGAATATACCAAAGAATATTCAACAAAATAATTCAGGCTATCTCTATCCACATGACTTTGGCGGTTATGTTGAGCAACAATATTTGGAATATCCACAGCAGTTTGTGGAGCTCAAAGATATAGGGTATGAGAAAAAGATGAAAGAGTGGTTGGAGATCATTACAAAAAGGGGCAATAATGGGTAAAAAAGCGATTGAAAAAGAAGCATTAGAGTATCATCAGTTTCCTAAACCTGGAAAGTTGGCAACAGAAATTACAAAAAGTGTAGCGACACAAAAAGATCTTTCTTTAGCATATACTCCGGGTGTCGCAGTACCTTGTTTAGAGATCGAAAAAGACCCAGATAATGCTTATAAATATACTGCAAAAAGCAATCTTGTAGGTGTTATCTCTAATGGTACGGCAGTTCTTGGTCTTGGAGATATCGGTGCGCTTGCTTCTAAACCTGTTATGGAAGGGAAAGGGGTACTTTTTAAAAAGTTCTCTGGGCTTGACGCGTATGACATTGAAGTAGATACAAAAAGCATTGATCGCTTCTGTTCTGTAGTATCTGCAATCGCACCGACGTTTGGTGGTATTAATCTTGAAGATATCAAAGCTCCTGAATGTTTTGAAATTGAACGCCGTTTGGTTGATGAGCTTGATATCCCTGTAATGCATGATGACCAACACGGTACAGCTGTTATATCAACTGCGGCTATCATGAATGCGTGTGAGATTGCAAATAAAGATATAACAAAATTAAAAATTGTCGTAGTTGGAGCAGGAGCTGCTGCTATATCTTGTGCAAGACTTTATCGTGAAATAGGTGTGAAAAACATCTTAATGATGGATTCTAAAGGTTTGGTGCATCAAGGACGAAGCGATCTCAATGATTTTAAACGTGAATTTGCTGCACATGAATATATGACACACGATGAAATCTTTGAAAACTCTGATGTAATAGTAGGGCTGTCTCGTCCGGGAACATTTCAGATCGAAGATGTTAAAAAGATGTGTGACAATCCTATTATATTTACACTTGCTAATCCGACTCCGGAAATTTTCCCTGAAGATACAAGAGCAGCACGCCCTGATGCTATCGTAGCTACTGGTAGAAGCGATTACCCAAATCAAGTCAATAATGTTCTAGGATTCCCGTTTATCTTTAGAGGGGCAATGGATGTTAGAGCAAGAAAAATCAATACTCAGATGAAACTTGCCGCTTCTAAAGCATTGGCAGAACTTGCAAAACAGGAAATTCCTGAGTATCTTCACGAAATTCACGGACGTGAACTAAAATATGGTAAAGAGTATATTATCCCTTCACCTTTTGACAAACGTTTGGTTGTTGAAGTTTCAGCCGCAGTAGCTCAAGCAGCGGTAGAGAGTGGTTCGTCGACGATGAAAGATTTTAATATTGATGAATATAAAAAAGAACTAGCAGCTAGAATCCAATAAGAAAGAAGTAAATATGGAAAAAATTACAAAAAATACACTTGTGTCTATCTCTTTAAAATTAGAAGATGAACAAGGTAGTTTGGTAGATGAAAGTGATGAACTGATGTATCTTCACGGCGGATATAATCAAATATTTAAAAAGCTTGAAGATGAACTTGAAGGCAAAACAATCGGAGATACTTTTGACATCGTATTAACTCCATCAGAAGCATTCGGTGAGTACAATGAGTCTTTAGTTGTAAAAGAATCACTTCAAGACTTACCTGAAGATCTGGCCGTAGGAATGGAGCTTGAGGGTGAAGATGAAGAGATCGCTTGGGTTGTTGAGAATATAGAGGGTGAATATGCAGTATTAAATGCAAATCACGAATTAGCAGGAATTACTCTTAGAGCAACAGGCGAGGTCTTAGAACTTGAACACCTTTCAGATGCCGGAGTAGAGGAGATACTCAATATGGAGCATCATCATTAAATTGATGAAATATAGGTACACATTAAAAAGATACTTTATTTCTACCTAATTGTTTCGCTTGATACATTTTTTCATCAGTTCTTTTTAAAAAACTCTGAAGAGATTCATCCTCAAGGTATTCAGTGACTCCCAGGCTAATTGTGACTTGGTCTATACCTTCGAATTGATGAGAAGCGATTGCATCTCGTATTCTTTCTGCAACTTCTAAAGCATTAGACAAATTTGAGTACGGTAGCAATATAAGAAATTCCTCACCACCGTATCGACCTACTTTATCGATTTCACGAATGATTTGCACTATGATTTTTGTGGCTTCTTTTAATACATAGTCTCCTATATCATGTCCATAATTGTCATTTATGTCTTTAAAATGATCGAAATCGTACATAATAAGAGATAGAGACTCTTCTTTACGTTTTATACGCTGCATTTCTTCTTCAATATGTTTCATAATTGAGTAACGATTGTAAACACCTGTTAAAATATCTGTAGTAGCAAGTTTTTCGAGTTCTAATTTTTTTTGATGGAGTATTTTTTCTGCATTTATTCTTCGGGTAATATCCTCAAGAATTCCTTCTATCCATAGTAGTTTACCTGAACTGTCATGGACGGTATGATCCGTTATTCTGATAAATCTTTCCTCTCCACTAACGGGATGAATAAATGACATCATGGTCACATCATTTATTTGTTTCCCTGTGCAATAGTCTTCGAGACTTTTTGTACCAACTGCTATAGAATCACCTGTCCACTCTAATATTTCGTTAAAAGTTTTTCCTAATACATCGTTTGGAGGAACACCGAGTATATTTTCCATGTTTTTACTAAGATAGATAAACTTAAAATCTGCATCCATACGGTATGCAAAAAAGTTTTCTCCCAAATCTTCGACGATAGATTCATACTTCTCTTTAGTTTCAATAAGTTTTTGTTGTTCTTTATGAAATCTGAAATAAAGAAAAATGATAAAAAAAGTTAAAATCAGAATAATGTATATCATTTATTTTTCCAAGTGCTCTTAAGTGAGTATTAGAGTTTAATCTTTCTTCATTTTAAATAAACTCGGGTTTTCTACTCCAACATATAGCACATGCCCACCTGTTGGACCTGCTGAAATATCAAAATCTACTTTGTATTCAAGCTCTATGTTTTTTAAAAACTTTTCCATAGCTTCCAACGTATCTTTATTAGTTGTTATTATTCTTAGGACATTGTCACCTTCATACCCAAGAAAAGTTTCAATATAGTCTATATCAAGTTCAATAGCATATTTGATAAGCTGTTTCATCTTTTTTACTATCATCTAAATCTCCTTCTTTCTAGCAGGCTGTAGATAATTTAATAATATTATATCATCTACTCTGATGTAGCGGATGTTTGTAATGAGAGGGATTCAGTGCTTTGTAAATTAAACCGCCTAGAGCTAAAAGTGCAATAACTGCAATAATGAGTTTTTTTAACATATAGAAACCTCTTAGAAGTATTATAACAAATAGTTTAAATAAAGTTTTACACGATACAGATATATGTAATGAGTTAATAATTATTTTTAAGTTTAAAAAGGGATTTAAGAAATTTTATAAAGTGTGGCTCCGGATACTGGATTCGAACCAGTGGCCAAGTGATTAACAGTCACCTACTCTACCGCTGAGCTAATCCGGAATGTTTATATGATGGTGGACCCTCTGGGATTCGAACCCAGGGAGGTATGACCCTCGCCGGTTTTCAAGACCGGTGCTTTCGACCAACTCAGCCAAAGATCCACGTTTGTTTGAAAGTTTGATTATCTAACTGGAGGTGCCACCCAGACTCGAACTGGGGATAGCAGCTTTGCAGGCTGCGGCCTTACCACTTGGCGATGGCACCAGTTTCAGTTATCATCAATGGTGCCCGGGGCCGGACTCGAACCGGCACAGTATTGCTACCGGGGGATTTTAAGTCCCCTGCGTCTACCAATTTCGCCACCCGGGCATCGTGAGTGCATTCACAGTTTAACAATCATAAATGGAGCGGGAAACGAGGTTCGAACTCGCGACCCCAACCTTGGCAAGGTTGTGCTCTACCACTGAGCTATTCCCGCAATTTTGTAGTCACTATTTGTTAGTGAGCCGGAATTATATCTTTTTTTTTCTTGTTTGTAAAGAGTTTTTATAAAAAAATTTAAAAAAATTGCAAAAAGATGCTATAATCCCATTTAGATAAACTATATATATAGGGATTTTTTATGAGAAGTGATACTATCAAAAAGGGGTTTGACAAGGCTCCACACCGTTCACTACTTCGTGCAACGGGTTTAAAAGATGAGGATTTCGATAAGCCGTTTATCGGAGTTGCGAACAGTTTTATAGATATTATTCCAGGACACTTCTTCTTACAAGAGTATGGTCGTATTGTAAAAGAGGCTATACGTGAGGCTGGTGGTGTTCCTTTTGAATTTAACACCATCGGTGTAGACGACGGTATTGCAATGGGGCATGACGGTATGCTTTATTCGCTTCCATCTCGTGAATTAATTGCAGACTCAATTGAGACTGTTATGAATGCTCACAAATTGGATGCGATGATCTGTATCCCTAACTGTGACAAAATTGTTCCGGGTATGATTATGGGTGCTCTTCGTGTAAATGTTCCGACAGTATTTGTTTCAGGCGGACCGATGCCGGCTGGCCATAAAAAAGATGGTACACCGATTGATTTAGCTACGGCGTTTGAAGCGGTTGGAAAATTTAACGACGGTAAGATGACTGAAGAAGAGCTTTATGAGATTGAGTGTGAAGCATGTCCTTCAGGTGGAAGCT
>JBFEUD010000090.1:0-6630 GCA_041547625.1 Sulfurimonas sp. | reverse complement strand
TTTAAAAACATTAATTTCATCATTTTCAAGACCTGTTTCATCTTCATCAATGTCCCACGTAACACTGCTTTCACATATATTGGCATCACATGAGCTTAAGCCCACAGAAGAAAGAATGGACTCGATTAAAATAGATTTTCCGCTTCCACTAGGACCGGAAAATACAACCAGTCCATGTTTGAGGTTCAGTTCTGCTTCTTGAAAACTAAGATAATCTTTTAAATAAAATCTTTCAATCACGGTAATACCTCTTTTTTGAAAAATTTTAACTCATTTTTTACTAATTTTCAAAGGATATGACAATTTGTCATATTTTTATAAGTTTACTCTACAATATATCCATATGCTTGAAATATCTCTTTTGCTTTCTGACTTAAAATAAAATCATAAAACGCTTTATACTCAGGATTGTGCTCTCCATTTTTAAGAAGTACTATCCCTTGTTTAATGGGTGTATAGAGTTGAGAATCTACTGCAGCCCAGTTAATCCCCTCTTTATAACTTTTCATCTTATCACTGTAGAGAGAAGATTTTGCTACTAGCCCTATATCTGCTGCTGTAATTGCATATGTCACAGTTTGGGAAATTGACTCTGCGTATACAAATTTCTTTTTTACCGTATCATATATTTTTCCATTTTTCAGTGCTTCAATCGCCGCTTTGCCGTAAGGAGCAGTTTTTGGGTTTGCTATAGCTATTTTTTTGATTTCATCACTTTTTAAAAGCTCTATCCCTTTTAAATAATCGTGTTTGGTGATGCTTAAATAAGCTAAAGCCCCTTGTGCATATACGACAGGTTCTGTTGTTGCAATTTTGTCATTATAGAGAGAAGAAGGGTATTTCATGTTTGCCGCCATAAACAATCCATATGGAGCACCATTTTTGATCTGAGCCGTTAATTTTCCACTGCTTCCAAGTGTTACTTGTACTTTTATATTTGGATGTGTTTTGGCAAATTCCAATTTTAATGTCTCGATCGCATAGCTCACATTTGCCGCTACGGCAATATTAATATCTCCAGCACTTAAAGTTGTGAAAGATACAAACAGACCTAATATAAACTTTTTCATTTTGAATTCCTCATAGTTCAAACGAAGCGCAGTATATCTTTTTACATAACGCTTTGTCAATATCGGTTTAATTTAAATAAAGAGAAAAAACAATAGAATATTCTATGAAAAAAGAAACAAGCACATTTGGTACAGTCTTTATTATTATTTTACACACTGTAATCATATTCCCTTTCTTTGCTTCTATAATAGTGTTTTTTCTCAAAAAATATACAGAGAATGCTATTCTTTTTGATTTTATACATCTATTATTTCTTTATCTTTCTTTGCGTTATATACTTTTTTATATAAGTAAAAAAATGGTTATTCAGAATCCAAAAAAAGTTTTTAATAGATCTTTACAATTTTTCGGTGTCGTTTTACTTATTTCAGCACTTTATAATATTGGAAAAAGTTTTGAGTTTTACCATCTTCTTTATGTAACGTTTTATTATTGGATCAAATTTCTTATTTTCCATGAAATGACAAAAAAATATCTTTTTAGTTTACGCAATGATAGGAATATGATAGAATACTTACAAATAGATCAAAAGGATGACGTTATGGTTTTTTGTAGAGGTTGCGGTAAAGAGATTCATGAAAGTGCTGAGATTTGTCCACATTGCGGTGCACCGCAAAATCTTCCATCAACAAAAACAAATTCTGTAGCACTGTTTTTTATAGGCTTAGGATGGTCAATAGTGTTATGGATAGTGTCTTTATTTGTAATCGGTTTTTTTATCGGTCTTATTAATCCTGAAGAAGGTGCTGAAATTGCAGGTAAATTTGGTGAAGAATACGGTTTAGTTCTTTTACTTCTCTCTATGATTGTTTCAGGTGTTTTGACAAAACTAAGAATACTTCCTGGAACAGGAAAAAAAGCTTAATCCCCCCACCCCAGTTTTTGTTTTAATACATCGAAATAGTTAAACTCTTCTCTATGAAGCAGTTTAGCTGTTTTTGATGCCAGTTTTATATGTAAACTCTCATTTTGTTCTAACTCATGCATATCTTGCCCGTCAATAATAATAAGCGCTTTTTTGTCTGTAGACTTCATCTCTATCTGAAATTTCCCAGGCAATACGACAGGTGTTTGCGTTAATGAGTGCGGACAAATCGGTGTAAGTGTAAAGACCTGCGTTAAAGGGAAAAGTACGGGACCACCTGCAGAAAGATTGTAAGCAGTTGAACCTGTAGGAGTTGAAACAATTACACCGTCACCGTAATAGGTGTTAAAAGAGTTGCCGTCAACCAATGTTTCAATATGGATCATGTTTGAAATCGAAGGACGAGTAAGTACTACATCATTAAAAGCATACATAGTCACATCTTCACCGTTTTTATTTACTGTAGCTTCAAGAACCGCTCTCTCATCTATACGATATTTTCCCTTTTCTAAATTTGCTACAAAAGTATCAAGCTCATCCATCCCTACATCGGCTAGAAATCCTAAATTACCTGCATGAATACCAAACACAGGTATATCATAGTCAAAACTGCGTCTTACTGCTGAGATAAGCGTGCCGTCTCCGCCAAGAGTAACGAGTACATCAGACTGCTTACATAGAAGATCAAAATCCATCCCCATAACATCAATCATAGCACCGCTTACGCTTTCTATGTGTACATCCATGTTATGTTTTTCAAAAATAGACTTTAATTTATAAAAGTCTTCTCTGAGTTCTGGTGTTGACGGGCGTAAAACAACCCCTACTTTTTTTATCTTTTTTGCTTGCAAAAGGTCTCTTTTTCTCAATTTATTTTGAATATTATACACTATTTCGATATAATCGCGAAAATATTTTTAGATAGGACTCTATGTTGAGAACTCATTACTGTACAGATTTAAACGAAACAAATGTCGGTCAAGAGGTTACTGTTGTTGGTTGGGCAAACAGTTATCGTGACCACGGTGGTATTATATTTATAGATTTACGTGACAAAACTGGACTTATCCAGCTTACATGTGATCCAGAGGATAGCGCAGAAGCTCATAAAGTTGCTGATAGCGTAAGAGACGAGTATGTTTTAGTAGCTAAAGGTAAGGTACGTCTTCGTGGTGAAGGTTTAACAAATCCACGTCTTAAAACTGGTGCTATAGAGATAGTTGTTGATGAACTTGTTATTGAAAACAAGTCAGCTCCACTTCCATTTGTGATCGGAGATAAAAAAGTTGGTGAAGAGACAACTCTTAAGTATCGTTACTTAGAGTTAAGAGATCAATCTATGTACGAAGCGTTCCGTCTTCGTTCTAAAGCAGCAATTGCAGCAAGAAATATCTTAGATGAAAACGGTTTCTTAGAAGTTGAAACACCGATTCTTACAAAATCTACTCCAGAGGGTGCAAGAGATTATTTAGTACCGTCTCGTGTACACCACGGTGAGTTTTATGCACTTCCACAGTCACCACAGCTATTCAAACAGCTTCTAATGGTTGGTGGTTTCGATAGATACTTCCAGATCGCCAAATGTTTCCGTGATGAAGATTTACGTGCTGATCGTCAACCTGAATTTACTCAGATAGACGTTGAGATGAGTTTCTGTGATCAAGAAGATGTAATTAAAGTAGCAGAAGATTTAATCGTTGCAATGTTCAAAGCATGTGACATCGAAGTAAAAGCACCGTTTAACCGTATGCCACACAGTGAAGCTATGGAGAAATACGGTTCAGACAAACCAGATATGAGATATGGTCTTGAAATGGTTGACGTTATCGATATTTTCGAGAGATGTGATAATGAAATCTTTACAAACATCGCTAAAAAACCACACGTAAACCGTATTAAAGCGCTTAAAGTTCCTGGTGCTGACTTAGTATTCTCTAAACGTGAAATGAAATCATTTGAAGATTTTGTACGTAAGTTTGGTGCTCAAGGTCTTGGATATTTCCAAATGAAAGAGGACGGTCTTAAAGGTCCACTAATCAAATTCTTCAGCGAAGAGGATATTCAACTATTAATCGACAGATTAGGTATGGAAGTTGGCGATGTTGTATTCTTCGGTGCCGGTGAGAAAAAAGTTGTTTGGGACTATATGGGAAGACTAAGAATTTTCATCGCTGAACACGAAAAAATGAATCTTGTAGATCCTGATAAATATGAATTCCTATGGGTAGTAGACTTCCCAATGTTTGAAGTTGAAGATGGACGCGTTAAAGCACTTCACCACCCATTTACAATGCCAAAAGATACTGATAAAAATGATGTTGAAGAGATTGAATCTATCGCTTACGATATCGTACTTAACGGTGTTGAGCTTGGTGGTGGTTCTATCCGTATCCATAAAGAGGAAGTACAAGCTGAGATCTTTAAACTTCTTGGAATCTCTGATGAAGAAGCTAGAGAGAAATTCGGTTTCTTACTTGATGCATTAAAATTCGGTGCACCTCCACACGGTGGTTTTGCAATCGGTTTTGACAGACTAATGATGCTTATTACTAAAAAATCATCTATTCGTGACGTTATTGCATTCCCTAAAACACAAAAAGCTTCTTGTATCTTAACGGAAGCTCCATCTCAAGTTGATAACGATCAATTAAGAGACTTACATATCAGAATCCGCGAACAGGCAAAAGCGTAATGAAAAAACTGTTTTTAATTATCGGAGCTCCTGGCTCTGGTAAGACAACAGATGCTGAACTGATCGCTAAAAACAACGATCAGATATCACACTACTCTACTGGAGATATGTTAAGAGCTGAAGTTGCACGTAACACTCCAAGAGGTCAAGAGATTAATCAATATATCTCTAAAGGTGAGATTGTTCCTATTAAAATCGTAATTGAGACGATTGTAAATGCAATTAAAGCTTCTGAGAATGATATTGTTATCATTGACGGATACCCTAGAAGTATTGAACAGATGATGGAACTTGATAACTATCTTCAAAACTCTCCTGATGTAAGACTTACAAGTGTTATTGAAGTAGAAGTCAGTGAAGAGACTGCTCGTGACAGAGTTCTTGGACGTGCCCGCGGTGAAGATGATAATAATGAAGTGTTTAATAACCGTATGAAAGTATATATGGAGCCTCTTCAAGAGATTCGCGATTTCTACAAAGAGAAAGACTTACTGAAAGTTATTTCCGGAGAGGGAACTATTGATGAGATTGTTTCTGAGATGGAGACTTTTATAAAAGCGAGAATCTAATTATAGACTCTCTGCTGTACTAATAAATTCTTCTTGTTATATTTATTTTTCTTGATTTAATATAACGTTACCTAAGCCTGTTTTAACCGGATAGCCTGTACTTGCCCACCCTTTCAAACCACCTTGCAGTGTTGTAGCATTCTTATAGCCCATTTTTCTTAATACTTGTGCAGCTAAAGCCCCTCGGCCACCACGACGACAATATGTAACAATATATGCATCTTTATCAGGAATAATTTTATTGATATCCCATTCTAAGTTTCCACGTGTCACAGAACGAAAATTTTCTTTATTAAAATCGTCAAATGGTATACTGCCTTCTGAATGCTGTTCAGTTTCACGTACATCTAGAACAATTACATCTTCTCCATCATCAAGCATACTTTTAAGTTTCTGAGGTGTTACTTCACCAACTTCGGCTTTTGCTTTATTGATTAAATCTATTTTGCTTAAAGACTCTGCTACTGTATTAGTAGAAATTGTAAGTGCTCCGAGGAAAATTAATTTTATAAGAGTATCTTTCATCATACTATCCTTTTATCTTTGAATGATTTATTGTGCCAACACAATGTAAAATATATATAAAATTGAAGTAAATTATGAATAATGGTGTTGTCGACAAATTTGAGACAACACCATATAGAAGAAAATTATTTATCTAGTCCAGAAACAATAGCTTTTTCAACATCTGCGATATCTGCAGTACCATCTACAGTGATATATTTGATAGCAGAGTTGTTAGCAGCTTGCTCTTTATAGTAACCGATTAATGGCTCAGTTTGGTCATGATAAACTTTAAGACGGTCAAGAACTACTTCCTCTTTATCATCATCACGTTGAACAAGCTCTTCACCTGTAATATCATCTTTTCCTTCCACTTTCGGCGGATTGAAAACAATGTGGTATGTTCTACCGCTTGCAAGGTGAGCACGACGACCGCTCATTCTTTTTACGATCTCTTCATCAGCCACATCGATCTCAATTACTGCATCGATTTGGATACCTGCATTTGTTACAGCATCAGCTTGAGCAAGTGTACGAGGGAAACCATCTAAAAGATAACCGTTTTTACAATCGTCTTCAGCAATTCTGTCTTTTACAAGACCAATGATAATCTCATCAGTTACAAGTTTCCCTGCGTCCATAGCTTCTTTCGCAAGTTTTCCCATCTCTGTTCCTGCTTTAATCGCAGCACGAAGCATATCTCCTGTAGAGATTTGAGGGATGTTGTATTTTTTTGTCAAAAATTGAGCCTGAGTACCTTTACCTGCACCAGGAGCTCCAAGTAGTATAATTCTCATATTCTGTCGTCCTAATAGTTTGATAAGTGAAATTATATATAAATGAGTTTAAAAGAAGCTATGTTCTTTTATTCATCATCCTCATACGAGTTTTGTGCTTCTTGAATATCTTCGATCAGCTCTTTACACTCT
>JBFEUD010000089.1:0-6817 GCA_041547625.1 Sulfurimonas sp. | reverse complement strand
TTTGAATCACCTAAGTTCTCAGACTCGATTTTGATCCCTTTTTCTTTCGCGATAAAGTCTGCATTTACATAGTTGATTTTATCGCTGCTTTGACTCATTGCACCAACAGTTACGAAAGTTGAAAGTGAATCTACATAGTTTCCTATTTCACCATTTCCTGTAACTTTAATAGAGACAATTTGAGACTTATTGATTTGAGACGCCAAGAAACCAATTTTTTGTCCCATCTCTAAGAAAGGTTTTACAAATGATGGTATTTTTGATTCATCTATCGGTAAGTTCAGTGCATTTGGATATGAAACACCTTTAGCAGCAGCAATTGCATTTTCTGCAGCTTGTACACCGATGTTGTACTGAGACTCGTAAGTGTTTGCACCAAGGTGTGGAGAAACAACAATATTGTCTAAGTCAAGCAGTTTGTTATCTGTTGCTGGTTCTTTACCAAATACATCTATACCTGCAAAACGAATTTTCCCAGATTTAAGACCATTATATAATGCATCTTCATTATAAAGATCACCACGAGCACAGTTAACTAAAACTACACCGTCTTTCATTTTTGCGATCTCTTCTTCACCGATAATACCGATAGTCTCTTTATTTTTCGGTGTATGGATTGTAATAACATCACACGCTAAGATATCATCAAAATTCTTAGTATAAGTCATATCTAAATCAGTAACTTTTGACGGGTGAATATATGGATCGTACGCTACGATATCCATCTCAAATGCTTTTGCACGTTTTGCAACACGACTACCGATGTTACCGAAACCGATTACACCAAGTTTTTTCCCTTTTAACTCATAACCATACCATTTTTCACGTTTCCAAATACGCTGATTTTTTAAGTGATCATGAGAGTATGGAAACATTCTCATACATGAAAGCATATGTGCCATTGTTAATTCAACTGCAGCAATTGTGTTTGCAGTCGGTACGTTCATTACAATAATGCCTTGCTTAGAACAACCAGGAATATCAACATTATCTACACCAACACCTGCACGTACAAGTGCTTTAAGTTTTTTTGCATGCTCTAAAAAGAAAGCATCAACATCTGTTGAGCTTCTTGTAATAGCAACGTCAGCTTGAGGGATAATTTCTGTAATAAGTTTATCTTTCGGTTCATCCGCTGCCATAATAAAGTTTACATTTTCATCATTTTGAAGCATTTCTAGACCAGCTGTATGTATATGGTCACAAACTACAATAGTATGTTTTTGCATTTTAATATTCCTCTTTAAATAGCTCAATTTGAGCTTGAATTTTATAATTTTTTAAAACTTTAACCAAGTTATTTAATTTATCAACATGTTGTGAATAAATAAGTAAATCTATCCCTTTTTTATCTTTTTTTAAAAAATATTTTAGCTGACGCCCTTTAAGTTCCTCTTGTAAACAAAACAACTGGTAAGGATCTTTTACTTTAGCAGACAACTTATAGGTTATAGTTTTAGTTATTTTTTCATCTAAATCAAGTTTTACATATACTTCATTAACAGGATATATATACCCTTTTCTTTCAGATTCAGAAAAATGGTTTAACCACACTTTTTCCTCTTTTGACGGAAGAAGCCCGGTTTTTAATTCTAAAGGTTTTGTATTTACTATAGGTTCTTGTGAATTAATAGAGACAAGAAAAAATAGTATAAAAACAGCAACTCCCAACGCTATTGCAGGAGTTAGCCATTTTAAAAGAGTTTGCATATATTATTTTTTGATTTGATCTTTAATCAGGTCACCTAAAGAGTGAGACTCAGTGTCATTAATCTCTTCTAGCATCGCTTGATTTTTGATATAGTCTAATTTTTTAACAGATAAACGGATACGATCACGACGCGTATCAATATTTGCGATTGCAGCTTCAATCGTTTGTCCAACTTCTAACTCTTCTTTATTTAAAGGAGCTAAGTCTTCGTCACGGATAAGTGCATCAACACCGTCTTCTAAAGATACGAATACACCGAAATCTTTAATATCACGGATAGTACCACTTACTACAGTGTTTACTTTATGATTTGTAGCAAATTTGTCAATTGGTGATTCTAATAAAGTTTTTCTGTTTAAAGAAATTTTTTGATCAGCTTCATTGATTTTCGCAATTTTCACTTCAACTTCATCACCAGATTTTAATACATCTTTTGCTTTAGTGTTTTTGTCCCAAGAGATATCTTGGTTATGTAATAAACCTTCAACACCGTCAATACGAACAAATGCACCGAAGTCAGTTAAAGATGTTACAGTTCCAGTTACAATTTCACCTTCAGAGTGTTTTTTCATAAACTCATCAAATGGTTTTGGAAGTAATCTTTTTAATGATACACGAAGTTTATGAGTTTTTGGATCAATTTCAATAACTTCAACATCAATCTCTTGACCAACAGTTAAGTAATCAGCTGGATTTTTTACGTTTTTATCCCATGTGATTTCTGAGATATGTAAGAAACCTTCAATATCGTTTCCTAAATCAACGAATGCACCGTAGTTTTCAATGTTTGAAACAGTTACAGTGATTGTATCACCTTCATCTAATTCAGACTCAACTTCAGCCCAAGGATCAGATTGTACAGCTTTTACAGATAATGAAAGATGACGCTTGTCTTTATCGTAAGCGATAGCTTTAACTGTTACAGTGTCACCCTCTTTGTAAAGTTTCGCAGGGTTTACAGGACCTTTATAAGAGATCTCGTTGTAGTGTACTAAACCGTCAACTCCACCAACATCAACAAACATACCGTAGCTTGTAATCTTTTTGATTACACCTTCAACAACTACGTCATCAGCCATAATCTTGTCGATGATCTCTTTTTTCTTTTTACGCTCTTCGTTAAAAAGTTTACGACGAGAAAGTACAATTGAATTATCTGCAGGATCGATTTTAACAACTTGTGCTTTAATCTTTTTCCCAACTACATCATCACTATCTTTAAATGCAGCTAATGAACGTGGCATAAAGAAAGAAACATCATCTGCTTCTACTACATAACCACCACGGTTTTTCTTTGTAATCACACCATCAATAACTAAATCTTCAAAGTTGTCTTTGTGTGCATCAATAAATTCAATAGTTTTTTCTTGCTCAAGTACTTTTTTGTATGAAATTTTAGGACGCTCATTATAGTATCCTGTAATCATAACTTTGATCTTATCACCTACACCGAATTTAAGCTCACCTGCTTCATCACGGATCTCATCAAGGCTAATAATACCTTCTAACTTGTCACCAACACCAACTAATGCTCTATTGTCATCAGCTTGAATCTCTACTATCTCACCCTCTACGATGCGATTTGTTTCTTGCTCTCTTTCACTTGCAGCAAAAAGCTCTGCAAAACTCTCTTCTTCTTCGAATGATTCGTTATCGAACGCCATTACCTATCCTCTGTTAAATAAAAATTATTGCATTATATCGAAAATATGATTATATTTTTATAAATAATTGAAAGAATTTGGAGATAAGTTCTATTTTAGGAGATTTTTGACTTTATCGTATCAATAACGTTTTGGATAATCCAATCCGGAGTAGAAGCACCGGCAGAAATTCCACAAAGTTTTTTATTTTCAAACCATGAAAAGTCAAGTTCTTGCTCATCTTCTATGTGATAAGAATCTGTACAATTTTCTTTTGAAATATTGAATAGTTGCTTTGTGTTTGATGAGTTCTTACCACCTATAATCAACATTACATCAGCTTTTTGAGAAAGTTTTCTCACTGCATCTTGATTCTCAAAAGTAGCATTACAAATTGTATTGAATACCCTTACCTCTTTATAACGAGGAATTAAATAATTAGCAACTTCCATATAGTTTTCAACTTTTCTCGTTGTTTGCGCAATTAAAGCTATTTTTTCATGAAGCTTTACACCTTCAAGGTCTTTAGGTGACATTACAACAATTGCACCGTGAGTAGCATATGACTTTACACCTTTTATTTCAGGGTGCTCTTCATCTCCAAAAATAACCACGCTATAGCCAAGTTCACTCATTTCCTGAGCAATCTCCTGTGGTTTTGTTACATAAGGGCATGTTGCATCTACAACATCTACACCTCTCTCTTTTAACTCTTGCAGTTCATGTTTTTGGATACCGTGAGTACGTACAATCGCTTTGTCACCCGCTTGAAAAACTTTATGATTGTCAGTCAAACCAACTTTAAAATCTTTTTCTAAGCGTGCGATCTCTTTTGAATTATGAATTAACGGCCCGTAAGTTGCTGCATTTTGATTCTCTTCAGCAATTTTAATTGCACGTTTCACACCGAAACAAAAACCATAATTTTCCGCTAATTCAATCTTCATAATAATATATCTCTTTTATTTAAATTCTACCGTCGTAATTTTTTGTACAATCTCAAAAAAGTTTGGAAAAGAAGTATTGATACAGTCTAAGTCACTGACTTCCATACCGCATTTAAGACCTGCAATAATAAAACTCATTGCAATTCTGTGATCACCATCACTATCAACTTTTCCTTTTTGCAGCTTACCGCCAGTTATTTTATAACCGTCTTCATACTCTTCAACAGATATACCGCAAGCACGAAGCCCTTCTACAACAGTAGAGATACGATCTGATTCTTTCACACGAAGCTCTTCTGCATTTTTTACAAGACTACCACCTTCTGCACATGCCATTGCAATACTAAGAGCCGGCAATTCATCAATAAGCCAAGAGATATTCTCTTCTACAGTAATTGCTTGAAGAGGAGCATATTTAACACGAATATCTCCAATAGGTTCATACTTATCTTCTGTAAGCGTATAAGTAATATCAGCACCCATTCTCTCCAATGCTTTAAATGCTTCAATACGTGTAGGATTAAGCGTCACACCTTCTAGAACAATATCACTCCCCTCTGTTATAGCAGCTGCTACTGCAAAGAAAAATGCACTTGAAGGATCAGCCGGTACTCTGATAGTAAGTGGTGATAAAAGTTTACTCATTGGCTTAATCGTAGTTTTTAGTCCATTTACTTCAATACCAGCACCCATACCTTTTAACATTCTTTCCGTATGATCACGAGAAAGCTCCGGCTCTGTATATGTACACTCTCCATCAGCTCTTAATGCTGCTAAAATCATACAAGACTTTACTTGTGCTGAGGCGATTTTACTTTCATAATTAAAGGCTTTGAGTGATGCACCGCGAATAGAAAGCGGTGCTAAATTCCCGTTATCACGTCCGTCAATTTTAGCACCGATACTTTTTAACGGATCGGCAACTCTTTTCATAGGACGACGACGGAGATATTTATCTCCAGTTAAGACAAAATGTCCGTTAGCTGAACTTAAAAGTCCGCAAAACAAACGCATACCAGTCCCAGAATTTCCACAGTCCAATACTTCAAAACTTTCTTGAATACCGTTTGAAGATATCTTAATAGTTTTTCCGTCATCTTCTACTGATGCGCCCAAATTTTTTACAATTTCTAAGGAGTTTAGAGTATCTTCTGCTCTTAGAAAGTTGTCAATTGTACTGACACCCTCTGCCAACATTGCAAACATCACACTTCTGTGTGAAATAGATTTATCAGGAGCAATCTCTGAGGTTTTTAATGAAAATGATTTTGCTGGAAAAACTTCTACTAAACTCATCTCAGACCGATTCCTAGTTCATCTTTTAACGCATTAAGGATAGATTCCATTGCGTTAGTAATATCTTCTTCTTCAAGTGTTTTTTCATCAGATTGCAATACGAAACGTAAACTTAAACTGATATTTTCTCCTAAAGACTCGTCACTATATTTATCTACAGGATAAAATCTTACTAATTCTTTTGTAGCATTTGCTTCTATAACCTTCTTAAGAGATTCAAATGTTACATCTTTAGAAACTAACAAACTAAGGTCTCTAAATGATGCTTGAAACTTAGAAGTTTTACGTGCTATTTTCAATCCATAAGTAAGTGCATCAAAATCTAGTTCACACATAAAAGTATCTTCTAAATCGTATGCTTCTTGTACTTCAGGATGTACTTTAAATAACTCCCCTACTCTTTTACCAGCTACATATACTTCAGCACTTTGATAAGGGTGTGAAAGTGAATGAGCAGTTTCATATTGGCGAAGCTCTACATCTCCAATTACATCAGATATTTTTTGTACAAAAGTTCCAAAATCTATTTTTGCAGGTCTACCTGCATTGAGTAATGTTTCAGCTTCTTTATCTCCGCTAAAGATAAATGCCATTTTTAGGCTCTCTTCTCTTATTGGAGAAAATACTGAACCAACTTCAAAAAGTTTTACCGAACTATAACCATTTTTCTTATTAGCAGATGCTGCTTTTAAAAGTCCTGTTAAAAGTGTCGGTCTTAAAGTATCGAGTGTTTGTACAATTGGATTTAAAAGTTCCAATTCTTCTTTCGTTGTTTCAAAACCATAAGAGTTCAGTACTTTTTTCTCATCAAACACAAAATGAACTGACTCAAAAAAGCCGCTTTGAGCTGCACGTGTTCTATAGTGTGTACGTTTTTTATACTCAAAATAGTTATCTTCTAAACGATTATCTTCAGTTAAAACAAACGGTTTTGCAGGAATGTTATCGATTCCTACCATTCTCACAATCTCTTCTACAATATCTTGTTTATTTACAATATCATGGCGATACTGAGGTACAGAGATTACATAATTATCTACCGTGGATTTTGTTGTATTAAAACCTAGGTTTTTAAGTATTTTTGTTATAACCGTTTTATCAATTTTTGCACCGATAATCTCATCAATTTCCTGTTTTGAAACAGTAATAATCTTCTCTTTTACAGAGTTGCTTAATTCTATTGTTCCGCTAAATGTTGATGAGTTGGAATACTGTTCAAT
>JBFEUD010000088.1:0-6828 GCA_041547625.1 Sulfurimonas sp. | reverse complement strand
ATCTATTCCCATCTTGCCGATAATCCTAACGCGACTAAAAAAGATAGAATAGAGATTATTATTAAGTCTGCTCGTGAAGTAGGTCCTGCAATTTTGACGGCTGTAGCTACTACCATAGTAACCTTTTTACCTGTATTTGGGTTAGAAGGAAGTGAGGGAAAACTTTTTACTCCTTTAGCTTGGGCTAAAACTTTGGCTATGTTTGGATCAGTCATAGTAGCAATTATGCTCATACCTGCTCTGGCTGTATACTTTTTAAAAGGAAACCTTAGACCTATTGAAAAAAATAGAGTAAGTATGTATATAGTAAACACATATAGACCTATTTTAAACTGGTTTTTAGAGCATAGACTACTGTTTTTAATTTTTCCTCTAATTATTTTAATAACCGGTATTTATTCATACACTAAAATAGGAAAAGAATTTATGCCTTCACTTAATGAAGGAGAAATACTATATATGCCTGTAACTACTCCTGATGTCAGTATTACAAAAGCTCGTGAATATCTTGCATATACAGATAAAAAGCTCAAAGAACATCCTCTTGTGGAAAATGCAATAGGAAAACTAGGGAGAGCTGATACAGCTATTGATCCAGCTCCTATTTCTATGTTTGAAACAATTATAAAGTTGATTCCTCAAGAAGAATGGCCAGAAGTAACTTCTATATATGATATCATGAACGAATTAGATGAAGAGCTTCAGATTCCAGGTCTTGTCAACTCATGGTTATTTCCTATAGAAAACAGAATAACTATGATATCAACAGGCATCAAAACACAAGTTGGTATAAAAATCTTTGGTGATGATCTTGAAAAACTTGAAAAAATAGCATCAAAAATTGGTAAAGAAATTGAGAAAATAAACGGGGCATATGGTGTATATGCTGAACAAATAACAGGTAAACCATATATTGAATTTGATATTGACCGTGTTGCAGCAAGTCGATATGGAATTAATACAGGAACAATTAACAAAGTACTACAAACGGCTGTTGGAGGGATGGTAATAGGACAATTTTATGAAGGTAGATATAGATACCCAATTAGAGTTAGATACAAAAAAGAACTCAGAGATAGAATAGATGAATTAAAAAGAGTATTAGTTCCAAGCCCGCTTGGACAACATATTCCATTAACAGAACTAGCCAATATTCATGTTGAAATTGGACCAGCCAGCATTCAATCAGAAAATGGAATGCTAAGATCTTTAGTACTTTTAAATGTAAGAGGACGTGATTTAGTAGGTTTCGTAGAGGAGGCAAAGAAACACATTGATAACAATGTTTTACTACCGGAAGGCTATTCAATAGTTTGGGCTGGACAGTATGAAAATCAGGTTAGATCAAATCAGCAACTAATGGTCTTAATCCCTATTGCACTATTGATTAATTTAATAATTATATATTTAGGCATAAAAAATTTACGCAATGCAACTATTATTTTCAGTGCAATACCTATTTCATTTGCAGGTGGTTTAATTTTACTATGGCTTGGTGGATTTAACACATCTGTTGCAGTTTGGGTAGGATTTATTGCACTTTTTGGTATAGCAGTTGACGATGGTGTTGTCATGATTACCTACCTGCAAGCAATAGTAAAGCGAATAGATCCTAAAAACTGGATAGAACTCAAAGAAGCTATATTGGAAGCAGGTTCAAGAAGGATTAGACCATTACTTATGACGACAACTACTACAATTGCAGCTTTGCTGCCTATCATGTGGTCAACAGGTACGGGTAGCGAAGTTATGAAACCTATGGCAATACCTATTCTTGGCGGTATGTTTATAGAACTTATCACATTGTTTGTTGTGCCTATTATCTATTCATATTTTGAGCATAAAAGAATCTTGAATAAACAAAATCAAATCTCTGTTAGTAATAGTTTTAATAATTAAAAAATGATTGAAAGTTTGGTGTAATGGTGGTGGACAGAGAGGGATTCGAACCCTCGGTACAGTTACCCATACGCTTCCTTAGCAGGGAAGTGGTTTCAGCCAACTCACCCATCTGTCCGTTAAGAGGTTGCAATTATAATGAGGTTTAGATAATACTTTGCTTAAAACATGAAGTTTTAAGCCTTTAAATTTGTGCTAAAATTTTCTCCACTACTTCTGCAGGGTTTTCAGCCTTATAGATAGGACGCCCAACTACAATAAAGTCAACCATAGCACTCTGTGCAAATGCCACGTCAGCTACACGTTTTTGATCACCTGCATCTTCACCAAAAGGACGGATTCCCGGTGTTAATGTCATAAACTCTTTTGATGTAAGATTTTTGATAGACTCACTTTCAAATGCAGAACATACAACTCCGTCAAGTCCACACTCATACGCATCTTTAGCAAACTGATCAGCTTTTTCAGCAATTCCTTTTTCATATACTGCACTAAACTCATCTTCTGTAAATGATGTAAGAGCAGTTACGGCTAATACGATTGGACGCTTTTCATACGATGAAAGCCTACCCATAACCTCTTCCATAGCACGGCGCCCTGCACTTGCATGTACATTAAACATATCAACGCCAAGCCCCATAATCGATTCGGCTGCGTCTGCCATAGTATTTGGAATATCATAAAGTTTTAGGTCTAAAAATATTTTAAAATCAGGGTTTATTGCTTTGAGTGCTTTTAAGAACTCTTCACCGTCGCGAATGTACGTTCTAAGCCCTACTTTGAGCCATACATTGTAATTTTTAATTTTTTCAACGAGAGCGAGGTTTTCCTCTTTTGTAGAAAGGTCTAGTGCAACACATAATTCCATAAATAACTCTTTATTTGTAATTTGTGAAATTATAACACTTTGGAGTTTGATTACGCCTTATTTAGCTAGAGTGAATTAAGATTGCGGCATTATAATGTCATTAAAATTTTAAATGAGGCATCTGGCTAACAATGAAACTTCTTTTTCAGAATAATGATTTTGCAATTGTCTCAAAGCCTGCAGGGATGAATTTTCATTCAGAAGATGAAGCAGGTTTTGTAGTACTTGCATCTGAAATGCTAGGATATAAACTTTTTCCAGTTCATCGTTTAGACAAAATGACTTCTGGACTTGTTATCCTTGCCAAAAGCAGTGAGATAGCAAATACTTTTTTACAACTGTTCGAATCTCGTAAAATTGAAAAGTATTATTTGGCAATCAGCCTTAGAAAACCTAAAAAAAAGATGGGAAAAATTGTAGGTGATATGCAAAAATCAAGACGCGGAAGCTGGAAACTGCTACACACTAAAAACAATCCTGCCATTACCCGTTTTATCTCAGCCTCTTTAAATCCAGGTGAAAAACTTTTCTTGGTAAAACCGTATACAGGCAAAACACATCAAATTAGAGTAGCTCTAAAGTCTGTCGGTTCACCAATAGCAGGAGATGAAAGATATGCAGCTGCTGAGGATGCGAAGAAACTCGATCGCGGTTATCTTCATGCATATGCCTTGAAATTTGTTTTAAATGGAGAATCGTACTCTTTTAAACTTCCGCCTGACGAGGGGAAACTGTTTTTAACAAAAGAGTGCCAAGAGCAAATAATGTTGTGGGATAATCCAGAAGAGTTTTTTAAAAATTAGATATTTGTTTTGTTTTTTAGTCTATTTTCTAACTCTTTTTTTTGTTCTGAAGTCAAACTATTGTACATCTTTTCTCGAACTATACTCAAAGGTTTATTTCCTTCCATCTTATGTCTAATCAACATTGCTCTAAACTTATCCCTTTGGAGAGCGTTAAGGTCTAACTGAAGCATCTCATCTATAACTTCTTGATCATTTTGCATTTGCGTAGTTTTTTTGTTCCCACATCCGCCTTGTGAACTGCAACATGTTGAAGATGCAAATACAGAAGATGTTAAAAATATCATTAGAGCTAAAGCGATTATTTTATTCATGAAACTATTCCTTTACAAAATAGTACACAAAAAATTGTAAATAAGAGAGGAAAATGGGAAGTGGTTAAGTCTTATTTAGACTTAACCATAGTTTCAATTTTTTCAACTACTGAAGGATCTTCTAGTGTTGATATGTCTTGAGTGATTGCCTCACCTTTGGCAATTGAGCGAAGAATACGACGCATAATTTTTCCAGAACGAGTTTTTGGAAGTCCCGGAGCAAATACAATATCATCACATACAGCAATATTACCGATCTCTTGCTTGATCACGTTATTAATTGCTTTTACCTCTTCAACTTCATCAGCTACACCATCATCAGATTTAAGTACAATGTATGCAAAAATACCTTCACCCTTAATCTCATGCGGTTTACCAACAACTGCAACCTCTGCAACGTTTGCATGTTTTTTGATCGCAGCTTCAACTTCTGCAGTACCCATTCTATGTCCACTTACGTTGATAACATCATCCGTACGACCAGTGATCGTAATGTAACCGTCTGCATCGTAAACAGCACCGTCACCAGTGAAATATACTGGTTTCCCGTCTTTTTTCACATCACCGAAATAAGATTTTACAAATCTGTCAGCATCACCCCATACACCACGGATCATTGACGGCCAAGGTTTAGTTACACACATATAACCTTTCTCATCAACACCAACTTTCTTACCTGTTTCTGGATCTAATATCTCACCCATAATACCAGGTAACGGTAAAGTAGCACACGCAGGCTTAATAGGTGTAGCACCTGGTAGTGGAGAAACAATATGTCCACCTGTTTCAGTTTGCCAGTAAGTATCTACGATTGCACATTTGCTTTGACCAACCTCTTCATAGTACCATTTCCATGCCGGAGGATCGATAGGCTCACCAACTGTTCCAAGAACTTTAAGAGATGAGATGTCATATTTTTTAGGCTCATCTTCACCCGTTTTATGAAGTACACGGATAGCTGTAGGAGCTGTATAGAATTGATTAATTTTATACTCTTCAACCATTTTCCATGGACGTCCAGCATCAGGATATGTAATAACACCTTCAAACATTATAGTTGTAGCACCCATTGCAAGTGGACCGTAAACGATGTAAGTATGTCCCGTAATCCAACCGATGTCTGCTGTACACCAGTAAGTATCGTTCTCTTTTACATCAAATACCCACTCCATAGTCATTTGTGCCCAAAGAATATATCCAGCTTGATTGTGTTGTACACCTTTTGGTTTACCAGTTGATCCTGATGTATAAAGTAAGAACAGCGGATCTTCACTATCCATAGGCTCAGCTTCACAAACTGCAGATTTATCTTTGATTAGTTCATTATATGAATAATCACGTCCAGCAACCCATGTTACATCTTCATTGTTTCTCTCAACTACAAGAACTTTTTCAACAACATCACAACCCTCTAAAGCTGTATCAACAACAGGTTTTAACATATATGGCTTAGTTTTTCTATATGCTCCATCAGCTGTAATAACAACCTTAGCTTCAGCATCTTCAATACGATCACGTAGAGCTTCTGCAGAGAAACCACCAAATACGATCGAGTGAATTGCACCGATTCTCGCACAAGCAAGCATAGCATATGCAGCTTCTGGAATCATTGGCATATATATAACTACACGGTCACCTTTTTTTACACCAAAATCTTCTTTTAAAAGATTAGCAAATTTGTTTACTTGGTAGAAAAGTTCAAGGTAAGTGATAATTTGCTTGTCACCTCTGTCACCCTCAAAAATAATCGCAGCTTTGTTTTTGCGTTCTTCTAAGTGGCGATCAATACATTGCGCTGCAACATTTAACTTACCACCGTTAAACCATTTTACAAACGGGAAGTTTGATTCATCCATAACCTCTGAAAACGGCTCGATCCAATCTAGTTTTTCTTTCGCATAACGACCCCAAAAACCTTCATAGTCTTCCATAGCTTCTTCTTGAAGCGCATTGTATTCACACATATTTTTAATTCTTGCGTTTTTCGCAAACTCTTTGTTTGGTTGGAAAACCGGCTTAGCTTGAATCTCTGACATTAACATTCTCCTTAAATCAATTGGTTAATTTTAAATAAATCATTGCGGTCATAATCGCATCATTTACCGCATTGTGCGCTCCCATACGAGGCAAATCTAAGCTTTGTATGATTGTATCGAAGCGTAAATCAATATTTCCTTGAGGTATTAAAGTAATTGTTTTATCAAAATATAATTCAGAAACCTCAACCGTCTCATTAGGCAATTCGATTCCTAAAAGCGGTCTTGTATACTTATTTATCATCTCGATATCAAACTCTAAATAATACCCAACTAATTTTGAACTCCCAATAAAGTAAAGAAACTCTTTAATCGCTTCTTCACTCTCTTTAGCGTCTTTCAGATCGCAAGGTCGGATTTGATGGACCTCGATGCTTTTTGGATCTATCTCTTTGGTATTTTTCAGATACACTTCAAATGTATGCGAAGTTATTATCTTGTTCTCTTTTATTTTTACTGCACCTATGGAGAGGATTTCATCCTTTTTTGGATTCAGTCCCGTTGTTTCAGTATCGAAAACGACTACTGTATCATCGTCACTCTTTTGAAATAAAAATTCAAATTCTCTATCTTTGAGTCGTTTAAAATCTCGACGCTTTTTAAAAGCCTTAAAGATAGATGCAAACATCAGCTCACAATCTCCAAATGAAAATGAAATGAGATGAACTTCTTAAATTTATTTACGATTTTAAAACTGTCTTTTAATAGATCTTTTTGCACTTTTTCCAAAGAATTAGGATCAATAAAATTGTCAACATCTAAACTTCTAGCGTTCAGCATAGTTTTAAGCCTTATCGATGAAAGAGTATCAAAACTTTCAATAAGCTCAGATGCAAAATTTTTATCTATTACACCTTGGTTGTTAAGTTGTTTAATTCTCTCTACTGTATTTGTCTGTTCTATACGAT
>JBFEUD010000087.1:0-6842 GCA_041547625.1 Sulfurimonas sp. | reverse complement strand
TGTTATGAGCAGATTGGTATCTCAGTTTTAGCAAAAGAGTTGGAAGAACTTGAAGCAGTCTATGAAGAAAAAGTGGAAGAGCTTTTAACTATTGAAGAGAAGGTAGAGGCGATAGAAAATGGCTCATCATAAACATAAGAATTCACTTTTACATCTTAAACAGCTTTTCATTTTTATATTTGGAGTTGTATTATGGTTTAGCCCTGTTCCTGACGGGTTGACACTCCAAGCATGGCATCTCTTTTCTATCTTTATCTCAATTATTTTAGCCGTTATCCTTGAAACCTTTCCTATCTTTACCGCATCAATCATAGGTCTTAGTTTTAGTGTCCTTACTTCTACTTTAACACCAAAAGAAGCTTACAGCGGATTTTCACAAAGTTTTATTCTTCTTATCATTGTTGCCTTTTTAATTGCCCGCGGCGTTATTAAATCGGGTCTTGGTAAAAGGATCGCGTTTTTAATCATTAAAAGATTTGGTAAATCCTCTTTGGGCTTAGGGTATTCAATGATAGCGGCAGATATGTTTATAGCCCCTGCCTTTCCAAGTAATACGGCACGTAGCGGTGTGCTATTTCCTATCGTAAATGCACTCGCAGCTGACAGCGGTTCAAAAGTGGTTGACGGTACTCGCAAAAAACTCGGGGCATATTTGATGATGACATCAATGGCCGGCATTACCATCTCATCAGCGATGTGGCTCACTGCAATGGCTGCAAATCCGGCCGGAGTTAAAATGGCACAAGAGTTTGGAGTAAATATCTCTTTTGGCTCATGGGCCTTAGCGGCATTTCTCCCTACTCTTTTAGCTTTTATTTCCATCCCTTGGGTGCTTTTTAACCTATTTCCACCTGAGATCAAACACACACCCAATGCACCCGAGATAGCAAAACAAGAATTAGAGCATATGGGTAACGTACATAAAAACGAATATATTATGGGCTTTACTTTTATAGCGATGGTAACGCTTTGGGTCCTCTCCCCTGTTTTTGGGTTTGATAAAACAGCAATTGCATTTTTAGGACTAGCCGCTTTAATGATAAGCAATATTTTCACTCTAGATGATCTTGCTCATGAAGGACGGGCACTCGGAACACTTATCTGGTTTGCTATTTTATACTCTATGAGTTCGGAGTTAAATCATTTAGGATTTATGTCGTGGCTTGGTGAGCATATTTCAACTTTTGTCGCAGGATATTCTTGGCAAATTGTTTATGTTCTTATAGTTCTTGCCTATGTGTTTATCCACTATTTTTTCGTTTCTCAAACAGCACAAATGCTCGCACTCTTTTCAGTCTTCTTAGGCGTAGGTGTAAATGCTGGAGTTCCAGCAGATCTTATGGCTCTGATGCTTTTATTTGCAACAAACTTCAATGCCATGATCACACCGCAAGGTTCGTCTGCAAACGTAATTTATCTTGGTTCCGGATATATTCTCTCAAACGAAGTTTATAAATACGGAGGGATTATTACACTTTTGAACAGTTTTATATATCTTGTTTTTGGAAGTTTTTGGATTGTAGCTGTGCTTTAAAAAGCAGAGAAAGTTTTCTCTACTTTTGAGCTTCTTTTAAAGAGTCTGCAATTAAGAATGCTAATTCTAAAGATTGATCAGCATTAAGACGTGGATCACAATGTGTGTGATAACGTGAACTTAAATCTTCTTCTGTAACAGTGAAACTTCCACCGATACACTCAGTTACGTTTTTACCTGTCATCTCTAAGTGAACACCACCTGCATGAGTACCTTCAGATTTATGTACTTGGAAGAATTGTTTCATCTCAGTTAATATATCATCTACCGGACGAGTTTTATAGTTGTTTGAAGACTTGATTGTATTTCCATGCATTGGATCACAAGACCAAACTACATTTAAACCTTCTTTTTCGATTGCACGAATTAACGGTGGCAGTCCTTCAGCAACTTTATTAGCACCCATACGGACAATAATATTAAGACGTCCTGCTTCGTTGTCAGGGTTTACTGCATTTGCAAGTTTCACTAACTCTTCAGGATCCATTGATGGACCAGCTTTAATACCTATAGGGTTTTTAATCCCTTTCATATACTCAACATGAGCACCGTCAAGCTGACGAGTTCTATCACCGATCCAAACCATATGTGCTGCTACATTGTACCAGTCGCCAGTAATTGAATCTCTTCTTGTAAATGCTTCTTCATATGGAAGTAAAAGAGCTTCATGAGAAGTATAAAAATCTGTTTCACGAAGTGTTCTATATGTTTTAGAAGTAATTCCACATGCTTCCATAAACTTTAATGACTGTTGAATTTCATCTGCAAGTTTTTCATATTTTTCTGTCACTTCACCTTGGTGAGCAAAATCTAAAGTCCACTTGTGTACTTGGTGTAAATCAGCCAAACCACCAGATGCAAAAGCACGAAGTAAGTTTTGAGTTGCAGCTGCTTGGTTATATGCTTTAATCATACGCTCAGGATCCGGTACACGTGACTCAGCATTAAAGTCTACAGAGTTGATAATATCACCACGGTAAGAATCAAGTGTAATACCATTCAATGTTTCAGTATCGCTTGAACGAGGTTTTGCAAATTGACCGCCTAAACGTCCTACTTTTACAACAGGAAGTCCACCAGCATAAGTCATTACAACTGCCATTTGTAATAATGCTTTGAAAGTATCACGAATGTTATCTGCATGAAATTCACTAAAACTTTCAGCACAATCACCACCTTGTAGTAAAAATGCTTTTCCATTTGCAACATTTGCAAACTGTTCTTTAAGTGAACGAACCTCTCCAGCAAACACTAATGGTGGATAGTTTTTTAACTCCGCTAAAACATCTTCCAACTTCTTTTGATCAGGATAAGTCGGCTGTTGTAAAATTGGTTTTCCTCTCCAGCTTGATGGGGTCCATATACTCATAGTTATAACCTTAAAATTCTTATTTTTCGCAATTCTATCCTAATATAGTTAAAATATGTATGAGTTCAATCTATTTTCAGCTATTTTTTATATAAAAGTTTTTTTTATGGTTTATTTTTGTATAATCTCTCCTATAAATTTCCTGGAGCTTTCGAATTGAAAAAAGATGAGTTAAAATCTCTTGTAACGCAGTTATACAACGATTTAATAGACAATATTGACGCGCAAGAATCACCAAATAAAGATCAAATTGCAGAATATCTTCAAGATGCAGTTCTTACAATTCAGTCTATTAACGAAAATCAAATGGATACGATTGAACATGCACAACAAGCTTTCACAAATGCATACAAAATTATCGCTGAACAGGGGATCTCATCTTACCAGGAAACAAACAATAAGTTTTTAGATCTTACAGAACAACATCAAGCAAGCCTGGAAGAATATAGAAAATCAGCTATGGTCGATTCGAAAGCAATTACTGAAAAGTTTGATGCACTTCATCAGCATATGACTTTTGAAGTGGAAAAAGCAAATTCAGTTATTGAAAATCTGCATGCAAGAATCAGAGAGCTAGAAGAAAACTCTCAACTTGACTCTTTGACAAAAGTCTACAATCGTCGTGCACTTAACGCATATTTGAATGATTTATGTGAAAAAGAGAAACTTCAAGAAGATATGCACTTCCTCATTTTAGATATTGATGACTTTAAAAACATTAATGATACTTACGGACATGTTGCCGGAGACAAAGTGCTTATTTTTCTTACAAACCTCCTTAAAAAGACACTTAGAGACGGCGATAAAATTTTTAGATACGGCGGTGAAGAGTTTGTAATCATTCTCAATAGAATTGATAATGACAGCTGTTTACAAATTGCTCAAAGAATTTTAAAACTAGTCAGTACTAACAAACTTATATACAAAGGGACAACTTTACAAGTAACTATAAGTATAGGAAGTACACTATACCATGTAGGAGATACTCCTGAAGATCTATTAGAAAGAGCCGACATGGCTTTATACAGATCGAAAAGCAATGGTAAAAATCAAATGAATACGGAAGTAAAATAAAATGGAACTAAACTATTTTGATATCGTAGCTGGAGTTATAATCCTCTTACTAGGTCTAAAAGGGATTATAAACGGCTTTTTTAAAGAAGTTTTCGGACTTATAGGAATAATCGGTGGTATCTTTGTAGCTTCAAGAGTTGGTGATGATGTTGGAGAATACTTAAGTAATCTTATTTTTAAATTTTCTAACGAATCGGCTATCAGTTTTACAGGCTTTATTGTTTCTCTTGTCGCTTTTTGGCTTGTTATGATATTAACAGGTATGATTTTCCAAAAACTAAGCAAACTCAGTGGTCTTGGAGCACTTGATAAAATTTTAGGTTTTGTGTTTGGTGCTAGTAAGTTTTTCCTCATCGCTGCAGTAATTGCTTTTGCGATCAGCAATATCAACTCTTTAAAACCAACTATGACTTCTGTTATGCAAAACAGTGTTTTATACCCAGTACTTGTTTCAACAGGTGGTTTTATTATGAAAATAGATCCTGTTGAAGAGGTTGTAGATATCAATGAGAGTATTGATCAAGCAACACAGATGGTAGAGGAAACGACACAAAAGATTGTTGATGAATCGATTAAAGAAAAAATAGCTGATATTAACGCAACAGTGGAAACGAATACAACAAAAAAAGAGAATGAATAATGTCTGACATAACTACGAACTTTAATGACAGAACGATAGAATATAATCAACTTCTTGATGATTTTAAAAATCTAATCAAAAAAAACAATTTAAAGTTCACTATTCAACGTGAAGTTATTTTAGAGACTCTATATAATTCAGACGAACACCTGACTCCTGAAGAGTTACATAGAATTATCCAGGAAAAATACCCTGAATTAAAAACGGGGATTGCAACTATTTACAGAACACTCTCATTATTAGAAGATTCTAATATCGTAACATCTTTATCTTTCGGCGCTCAAGGGAAAATGTATGAACTTGGTGCTAAAGATCATCATGATCACCTAATTTGTACTGAATGTGGAAAGATTACAGAATTCGTTGATGAAGAGATTGAAAAACGTCAGCACAAAATCACAGAAGAGCTCGGCTTTAAAATGGTTGACCATTCAATGCAAATCTATGGTGTTTGCAAAACTTGCCAAGAAAAATAATAAATCTAAACAGTAAAGGAATAATTTTTGATTTTTGACAATAAATTTGTACAACAAAGAATACAAAAAGCAAAAGTATTAAAAGAATCTGGATTTAATCCATATTCTAATAATTCAAAAAGAAATACAACAATTGCAAAATATATTAATGTAAACCAGGATATTTTTGACAAAGAAGATAAACGTGATGAAAAACGCCATTATGTTGTAAGCGGTCGTATAAAACTTCTTCGTATTATGGGTAAAGCAAGCTTCGCGAAAATCGAAGATGAAAGTGGAATGCTGCAAGTTTACATTGCTAGAGATAATTTACCTGAAGGTTTTTACAACGAAACTTTTAAGAAAAATATTGAAGTTGGAGATATTATTGAAGTCGCAGGATATCCTTTCGTAACTGGTAAAGGGGAACTCTCTTTACATGTTGATGAATTAAACCTACTAACAAAAGCAATCTCTCCTTTACCTGAAAAATTCCACGGAATTACAGATAAAGAAACGAGATACAGAAAACGTTATCTTGATCTTATTATGAATTCAGAAGTTCGCAGAACTTTCCAAATCCGTTCTCAAGTAATTTCACTTACAAGAAGATTCTTTGAAGACAAAGGTTTCTTAGAAGTTGAAACTCCTATGATGCACCCTATCGCAGGTGGAGCGAATGCAAAGCCTTTCGTTACTCATCACAATGCACTTGGAATTGACAGATACTTAAGAATCGCACCGGAACTTTATCTAAAAAGACTTATCGTCGGTGGTTTTGAAGCAGTATTTGAGATCAATAGAAACTTTAGAAATGAAGGTATGGATGCTACGCACAATCCTGAATTTACTTCGATCGAATTCTACTGGGCATATAAAACATACAAAGATCTAATCGAGATCACAAAAGAGTATTTTCACTATCTTTTCGATCACTTAAACCTTCCAACTATTTTACCTTACGGTGATATGGAAGTAAACTTCGATAACTTTACAGAAATCCCGCTTATCAAATCTCTTTCGGAGATCGGTGGCGTTCCTGAAGAGATCGTATATGACAAAGAGAAAATCTTAGAATTTTTACGTTCTAAAAACCTAGAAGCTAATGCAGCGATGAACCTTGGACAACTTCAAGGTGAACTTTTTGATGAGTTTGTTGAAGAAAAACTAATCGATCCGACATTCATTACGGAATACCCTGTAGAGATCTCTCCACTTGCACGTAGAAGT
This sequence comes from Sulfurimonas sp., assembly GCA_041547625.1. GTDB lineage: Bacteria > Campylobacterota > Campylobacteria > Campylobacterales > Sulfurimonadaceae > Sulfurimonas. The sequence goes on along the minus strand of JBFEUD010000087.1, from coordinate 540 downwards.
GATGAAAACCCTGCTATTACTGAAAGATTTGAGTTATTCATTGCAGGTCGTGAGATCGCAAATGCATTCAGCGAGTTAAACGATCCTGTTGATCAGTTAGAGCGTTTTGAAGGTCAAATGGCTGCTAAAGACAGTGGTGATGATGAAGCGCATGAAATGGACAGCGATTTCGTTGAAGCACTAAGCTACGGAATGGCACCGACTGCGGGACAAGGTATCGGTATTGACAGACTTGTAATGCTCCTAACTAATGAGCACAGTATCCGTGACGTACTACTTTTCCCTGCTATGAAACCTTTACATAATGAAATTCATTCTGAGGATGAAGAAGAATAACATTTTACTAGGAGTAATTCACTCCTAGTTCCTCCCCTAAAGTATTATTAACACTTTTTCCACTAATTAAATGACACAATGAACAAATAACGGCAATTATATTTTTAAATCTACATTGAGATTTGAAAGATTTTAGTCATTTTCTAAATAAATTTCATAAAATATTGCATTTTACAATAAAATATAATTTAAATTAACATTTTC
>JBFEUD010000086.1:0-6892 GCA_041547625.1 Sulfurimonas sp. | reverse complement strand
GTAATTAAAGCTGCTGTTTTTGGAACACCCCTGCCTGTGTGTTCTTGCGGAGTAATCCCTCTGGCTGCAGGACTCAAAAAAAGCGGAGCAAGTAACGGTTCTGTTCTGTCATTTTTGATCTCAACGCCAATTACAGGGGTAGATTCGATCTTGGCTACATATGGGATGTTTGGCTGGGCATTTACTATCTATCGTGTTATCAGTTCGGTAATTATCTCGATTATAGCAGGGATAATTGCCAACTTTTATACTAAAAAAGCACTTTTTACAACCCAAGAGATAGAAGTACAAAGCTGTTGTAGCGGTGAGAGTTGTTGTTCATCATCATCTTGCAGTACTGAGAGTAAAAAGTTTTCGATTAAGGGTGTATTTCGTTATGCGTTTGTTACTCTGTTAGACGATATCGCATCTCCTTTGCTTTTGGGACTTTTGGCAGGTGCTTTAATAACAGTTGCGATACCGCAGAATCTAAGTGAGATACTTCTTGAATACTCATGGTTATCGTATATTATCGTGATTATTATTGCAGTGCCTATGTATGTATGTGCAACAGCATCACTTCCGATTGCAGCAGGACTTATGCTTGCAGGAGTATCTCCTGGGGCGGCTTTTGTGTTTTTAACTGCAGGACCGGCCACAAATACGGTAACCATTGGTGTAGTAAAAGAGATGTTGGGCAAAACATCGTTGGCAGTTTATCTCGGAACTATTGTTATCGGATCTGTCATTTTCGGCTTTCTTTTAGACTATTTTTTAGCAGGGGTAGATATCAAAGAGATGATCCAACTGCATGAAGAAGCAGGCATTATCGCTATAACTTCAAGTATCATACTATGGGGATTAATGCTATATTTTACTTTTAAGTCGGTGATAAAAAGATTTTAATCGACATATGAGTATAATCCTTCTATGATTTCCCAAGATTCCATAGAAGCTTTAAAAGCCAGACTTGATGTTGTTGATGTTGTCGGAAGCTATGTAGAGCTGAAAAAGGCGGGTGCTAACTTTAAGGCGCCTTGTCCGTTTCATGATGAAAAAACAGCTTCATTCGTAGTAAGCCCTTCAAAACAGATCTACCACTGCTTCGGATGCGGTGCAGGCGGTGACAGCATCAAGTTTGTTATGGAGTATGAAAAACTTACATATCCTGAAGCAATTGAAAAGTTAGCTTCAAGTTATAACTTTACGCTTACATATACGGATAGTAAAAATAACAAACCACGCTCACAGTTAATGGAAAAACTTAACGAGTGGTACCAAAGTCTTCTTTCCCATAATCAGATTGCAATGAAATATCTGCACGAGCGGGGTATCTATGAGAGCAGTATCGAAAAGTTCGGTTTAGGATATGCACCTAAATCACATGAGAGTATTAACTATCTTCAATCACAGCAGTTTACATTAAATGAGGCTGTTGAATACGGTGTTGTAGGATATGATCCTGAGAGAAGACAAAGTTTTGCACGTTTTATCGAGCGTATCACTTTTCCGATCTACTCGGCCAACGGTTCTATTGTAGGTTTTGGCGGACGTACGATTACGGGGCATAGTGCAAAGTATGTGAATTCCCCTGAAACAAAGTTTTTTAACAAATCACGGCTTCTATATGCGTACAATATTGCAAAACAGGCAATTTACAAAAAAGCTGAGATCATTATTACCGAAGGGTATCTTGATGTAATTATGCTGCATCAGGCAGGCTTTGACAATGCGGTTGCAACTCTTGGTACGGCACTGACAAATGAACACTTGCCTCTTCTTAGAAAAGGAGCACCGCGTGTTATCATGGCCTATGACGGGGATAAAGCGGGGCGTGCGGCAGCACTTAAAGCGAGCAAGTTACTAAGTGCTTCAGGTTTTAACGGAGGCGTTGTCGTTTTTGAAGGCGGTCTGGATCCTGCAGATATGGTAAAAGAGGGGCGTGTCAATGAACTCTCAGATATTTTCCATCATCCAAAACCGTTTATTGAGTTTGTTTTAGATGAACTCTTATCGCTTTATAATCTTAAAGATCCAAAAGCGAAAGAGAGTTGTATGGCTGAAGGGATTAGCTATTTAAAGACCTTAAGTCCAATATTGCAAGAGGAGTATAAAACGTATTTGGCTTCCCGTTTGGGCGGTTTGGGAGTTTCTCCATCTCTTGTAAAAATAACAAACCAAACAAACTCACAGTCAAAAGAGCTAGTACAGAAAAATACCCATAAAGATTTTTGGGAGCTCTCTTTAATTAAAACAGTATTGGAAAAACCGCAGTTTTTAGATCGCATTTTGGATCTTATAGAAGCATCAATGTTGCAATTTCATGCACGAGAATTTGCAATGGCATTAGAAGGCAAAACAGATGCTCCTGAACTGATGGAAATTTTGATTGATACCTCTATTGAAATATGGGCAAATGATGAAAGAGTGACATCTGAGCTTATCATTTTTTTGAAACGATACTATACAAAAGAATATAAAAAAATGACGACAGCACAAAATATTTCATTGGAACAAAAAGCATTTTATATCCGAAAATACAAAGGGATAATTAATAAGCTAAGCAGAGGTGAACTCGTAGGCTTTAAAGCTTAATTAGTTTTTTTTATAATACTATAACTTTCTTGTGATAAAATTTCGAAAATTTTTAGGTAAACAGTATCTTATCCAAAAGATACCCATGTGCCTTCACAAGGAAAGAAAATGAAAGCAATAGCCCTATTTAGCGGTGGATTAGACTCTACTTTAGCGATGAAACTGATCATCGATCAAGGTATAGATGTGTTAGCGATCAATATCGCAACTGGTTTTGGAAGTACAAAAGACAGACGTGCTCACATGGAAAATATGTGTCGTCAGGTTGGTGCAGAGTTTAAAATCGTAGATATTCAAGACGAGTACCTGCAAGATGTACTTTTTGATCCTAAATACGGCTATGGAAAACATTTCAATCCTTGTATTGACTGTCATGCAAAGATGTTTGAAGTGGCAAAAAGAATTATGAAAGATGAAGGTGCTTCGTTTTTAATTAGTGGTGAGGTTTTAGGACAACGCCCAATGTCTCAAAACAAAGACGCATTGCAAACTGTTCTTAACGAATCTAACTGTGAGGGACTATTACTTCGTCCTATGTCAGCAAAACGTTTAGCTCCTACAATTCCTGAGATCGAAGGCTGGGTAGATCGTGAAAAACTTGAAGATATCATGGGAAGAAGCCGTGATCGTCAAATGGAATTGGCTAAAGAGATAGGTCTTACTGACTTTGAATCTCCGGGTGGTGGTTGTCTTCTAACAGACGAAAACTTCGGTAAAAAAATGTGGGACTTCATTAAGCACGATACATTTGAAAAGCAAGATATCCCTGTAATGAAACATGGACGCCACTTTAGACTAGAAAACGGTGCAAAACTTGTAATAGGGCGCGATAAAGATGAAAATGCTTTCTTGCAAGAGATTGAAAACGATAAGTTTTACCATGTGAGAACTATCGGAATACCTGGGCCACATGCACTTCTTAGCAAAAATGCATCAGACGAAGACAAAGAATTTGCTATGCGCGGTATTTTGACATACTGTAAAACGAAAGCAGAGGAAGAATACACACTTTCTTTTGACGGTCAAGAGTTGCAGGTAAAACCATTAGAATCTCGCGAGGCAATGAAACCTTTCTCTATAATGTAAAATTTGTGCTATACTGTTTTTCTATTAAAAGATAAAGGTGATATAGATGGCAGGTATTCATTTCTCATTCGATAATTTTGAACAGCTTATTGATCTGAATATAGGAATAGCAGATAGGTTAGACGAAAATCGTGCGGAGCATTTCACTATACTTTATTGTGATTTTGCCGGATTAAATTTAGAAGTGGTTGAAAAGTCTTTAGCAAAGACACTTCGTAATTCAGATTCTGTTGTCAAGTATGTAAATGATTACTTTTTTGTTCTTCCATATACGGATCAATTTGGTGCACAAAACGTAAAAAGTATGTTTGAAGCTTTTTTTGATGTAGAGCTGCCTTCTATAATGGTTAGCTATCCGTCTGACGGGGAAAGTGCTTATGAACTGCTTGTAGAGATACAAAATACAGCAACTAGAGCGCTGTCAAAAGACCTTATTTGTCTTGATCAATTTACTCAAAAGGGCTAAAGCCGTTTTGGGTAAACTTGTACCTTTTTGAACTTTTATAAAAAGATATAGCTTCAGAAATCTCTTGTTGTCTATAGATTTTTTTATCACATACCGTTCTACATTTAATTTTTGGATTATTCATTGCTTTTTTATTTTCCGATGTGAGAGTTGTCTCGTAGATTTTCTCTGAAAACAGTGCTATTGGTATTAAAAAAAGTAAAAGTTTTATCATCTTTTCTATATCGGCCTATTGAGTTACAATTTAAATTTTTGGAACACTAAATGCTATATTTTATCAAATTCCCATAAATGGAGAGAGATAATGATAGGTTTAGAGTTAAAAGCTGATACTAAAACGCCGTCAAAATTAGTTTTATCTTCACAAGACGCTCAGCAAGATAAACTCCCTAGTGCTCTCTCTTTTGCATCATTACTCAGTGGGATTACAGATCAAGAAAAAGATCTTAAATTACCGCAAAACGGGACTTTAGTTCTCTCTCTAAAAGATAATCCAGTAGAAGAAAAGACAAAAGATACAAAACACTCTTCAGAGAGCTCTTCTATACTGGCCCTATTAAAAGAAGAAGAGGCGCAAACACCGAAAAATGAGTCAAAACCTTTAGAACTAAATCCAAAACTAACGCAGGAGCAAACAGTTTCTGAACTGAAAGTGATTATTCAAGAAGCAAAACAGTATCTAAAAAATAAAATCACTTCACTTGAAGGATTTAAAAAGAGTGAAATAGCATCATTGCCAAAAACTTTAAAAGGTTTAGTACAAGTAGCGCAAAAATTTGGCATCGATGTTTCAAAAGTTACACTTGAAGAGGTAAAAAGCAGTGTATCTAAAAAGTTGCCTCAAGAGGGTAAGGGTGATATAAAAGTTGCACAGACTTTAGAAACAAAGCCTGTAAAAGATGTGAAAAAAACAGTTCAAAATGATAACAGAAACGATGTAGAGCTCGAAGAGATTCCACAAACAAAACAACAGCTAAAACCGGAGAAAAAAACTCTAACACAAACACCGTTATTTAAAGCCCAAGAAAAACCTGCCGAGATCACTACACAACAGCTTGTAAGTGTAAAAGTAGGTGCTGAAATAGATAAAACGCAAAAAGAAAAAACAAAGAATACTTTAGAGTTATTATTGCGTGGAGAGAAGGTACTCAAACAAGAAACAAGCATGACTGCCGACTTTTCAGTGGCAACAGCCAGAGTTATAGCACCGCAAGCAAAAACAAATGCCCAAGAGAATTTGGAGTCTCTATTAAGCGGTGAAAATACGGAACACCCAAGTACAAACCCTAAAACAGATAGTTTACAGGTACACAAAGCAGATAGTTTTGAAGTGAAACTAAACGAAGCGAAACAGATGATCAAGTATCTTTCTCAGGATGTGAAACAAGCTATTGAGGATTATAAAGCACCGTTTACGAGAGTAAAAGTACAACTTAATCCTCAAAATTTGGGAGAGGTTGATCTAACAGTTGTACAGCGTGGAAAGAACCTGCATATCAATTTGAGTTCTAACAATGTAGCGATCAACACTTTGGCAATGAATGTCAATGATCTGAAAGTACAGTTGAACAATAGTGGAATACAAAATGCTTCATTGAACTTTAGTAATATGTCGCAAGGTGAGCACGGCGGCGCTGGATCGCATACTCACCAGCAGCAACATAACCGTCAAAATGCGCAAGAAGAGTACGGTTATTTTCAAAATGAGGAAGCAAATGAGGAGATTGTAAACTCCTTAGAGATTGTAGTTCCTCATTATGCATAAAGGATAAGTCATGGCAGTTAACGCATATGGAGAGAATATAGCAACTTATGGAGCCGTACCACAGGCAACAGATACAGTTGAGAATAAAACGGCACTTGGAAAAGACGACTTTATGAAACTGCTGTTAATTCAGTTGCAGTATCAAGATCCGACTGAGCCTATGGATACAGAGAAGATCTTAACACAGACGTCTCAACTTGCAGCACTTGAAGCATCTGACAATACAAAAACGGCTTTAGAGAACCTTACTGCTTCTTTAGGCAATGCACAACAGTTCTCAACTATTGCCGCAATTGGTAAAACTGCTGATCTTGGAAGTGATGCTATTGCTCATGACAAAGGGAGTACATCAACTTTTGAAATATACTTTCCGAACGACATTCAGCAAGGTGTAGTTGATATTAGTGATAGTGACGGCAATGTAATAGGAAGTATTGATGTAGGTACAAATCCTTCAGGGGTATACTCTTTTGACTGGGATGGGATGACGACATCAGGTGAACTAGCAGAAAGCGGTATTTATCATGTTAATGCACGTTATAGCGATACAAGCGGCAATAATGTAACAACACGTTTAGGTGCATATCCGATCGAATCGGTAAGATTTGATAGCGGAAGTACATATGTTAAAGTGGGCTCAAGCTATGTGCCACTTGATAGTGTTGTAGAAGTATATTAGGAGGTAAAATCCTATGATGACGCAAGCTTTTTACACGGGAATTTCCGGACTTAAGAACTACTCGATGGGTATAGATGTAGTCTCTAACAATATTGCAAACATTTCAACAGTCGGATATCGTGCATATAACGCTGAATATGCTTCATTATTTGAAGAAGCATTAGCGGGTGCTTCTGCGACTGTTTCACCTCAAAGTGTTGGGAACGGCGTACGAATGCAGACAACAGCAATGTCTACTGAACAAGGTACTTTAGCACTCTCAGACCGTAGTACAGATTTGGCAATACTAGGTGAAGGCTGGTTTGGAGTCCGTGGTAATGGT
>JBFEUD010000085.1:0-6921 GCA_041547625.1 Sulfurimonas sp. | reverse complement strand
TTTACCAAGTACATCTTTAAATTTAAGCTCTCCAAATCCTTCTACAATATGGAAATCATTTTCATATACATCAGCTCCAGATGCGTCTACTACAAATGTATTACCCATTTTTTTGCCACCTTTTTCAGGATAGTACATAGCTGTATTGCCTTTTAAACCGTCATAGTAATAAAGAGCTGCACCTAAATTTAATTGAGAGTTTTCTAATTTCATTTTCTCTACATATTGTGCAAAATAAAGATTAACATTATCTCTTGCATTCACTCTTTCAGCATACGTTGGTTGATTAGCACCTACATTGATGATGCGAGAGTCATTTTCATAGTTATAACTTACACCGTTTAGTGAAATGTCATTATCCCAAATAAGCTGTGACTTAATTGGTCTATAAATCATATATGGGTGTCTACCAACTTTTACTGTAGAGTCTCCATCTTTATATGTAAGATTTAAAATATTAAATCTCATTGATTGCCACATGTAATCACTTAAAGCTTTGTCATCAGCAAATGTTTGGTTACCTGAAGTTGGATTTCCATATCCACTTCTCATCCCAGCGTCAAATGTCAGCTTGTCAGTTAAATCAACAGCTGATACTAATCTTAATCTATATCTATTGTGATAAGTATATTTGTTTGTAGTCTCAGTACCATCTCTATAGTAAGTCTCTTTACTTTCATATCTTAATCTTAAATCACCTTTGAAATGAACTCTTTCAAGAATATCATGTTCAATCCCTGTAGCCTCAGAAACACTTTTTGATACGAGGTCTGGATTTGGAGTTGCATGTGCAGCAACTGAACCTATTGCTAAAGTAGCTAAACTTGATAAAACAATTTTTTTCATTTGGTTGTTTTCCTTTTTTTGATTGATGGCGAAAGTTTAATAAATCTTTATTACAAAACGATTACAAAAGGAAGGCTTACACTTTATTACTTATAAGAGTTCAATAAAAAAATGAAAGATTATTTTGTAATCTAACTGTAACCTTTATGTCTTATACTTTCGCATCTTAAAAAACAAGAAGGTAGTTTATAATGACAAAAATGGTTAAAATTGCTCTTGCTACAACAGTATTAGCTGGTAGCTTAAGTGCTAATGATGTTATCAAAGGTAGTGGTGCTTCTTTCCCATACAGTGTTTACCAAAAATGGATTAAAGCATACAACAAAGATACTGGTGTAAAAATTGACTACATTAAAAAAGGTTCATCAAAAGGTATCAAAGATGCTGAAGCTCGTGCAGTTGACTTTGCAGGAACTGACAAACCTCTTTCTCCAAAAGTTTTAAAACAAAATAAACTATACCAATTCCCAGGTGTTGTTGGTGCCATCACAATGGGTTACAATGTTCCAGGTGTTAAAAGCATTAAATTAAGCCGTAACGCTATCGTTGCAATTGCTAGCGGTAAAGTTGCTTACTGGGATGATGCAGTAATCGCATCTGCAAATGCTGGTGTAAAACTTCCTCACGAAAAAGTAACTTTCGTTCACCGTGCTGACGGTAGTGGTACTACATATAACTTTACATATTTCCTTTCAAAAGTATCTAAAGAGTGGAGAGCTCAATTCGGTGCTAAAAAATCACTTAACTGGCCAGGTGAACAACATATCGGTGGTAAAACGAACTCTGGTGTAGCTGCACTTCTTAAACAAACTCCATTCTCTGTTGGTTATATTGACTATGCAGATGCTAAAAACAACGGTATTGCAATGGCTTCAGTAGAGAACAAAGCTGGTAACTACATTAAACCTGAGTTAAAATATTTCCAAATTGCTGCTGCTAAAGCTGATTTAAACCCTGCAAAAGATTTCTATGCAGTAATCGCTGATCCAGCTGGCGCAGAGTCTTATCCAATGGTAGCTGCTACATTTATCTTAGTTCCTGCAGAAAAAGCTGAGATGAATAAAAAAGTAACTGCTTTTTATGACTGGTCATACAAAAATGGTCAAGAGCTTGCTAAAAGCCTAGGTTTCGTTCCACTTCCTGAGACTTTAACAGCTAAAATCAATACATACTGGGCAGAAAAAGGTATTAAATAATACCTTTTTCACCCTCTCACCCTCTTTATGTAATCCTCTTGTAATCTTACTTTTTATATAATTTCGTAATTTTTTAAATTTTTAGGTATATCGATGGAAAAAATATTTCAAAAACTCTCGCTAGGCAGTGCTTCTTTAGTTCTCGTTATTCTAATTGGAATCTTCACTACTTTATTTCTTGCTGCTAAACCTGCTATAGATGAATTCGGTTTAGGTTTTATTACAAATCCTGATTGGAATAAAGAGGTAATTATAGATGATACACCTGCGACTGCTGTTTCAGACGAAATCATTGATGAGGATGATGCGATCTTAGACGAAGATGATATGCTTTTAGATGAAGATGACATGCTTTTCGAAGATACTAACACAAAAACTGTGTACGGTGGATGGATTCCTATTGTAGGTACAATTCTATCAACACTCATTGCATTGGCGTTTGCTTTACCAATTGCAATGGGTATTGCCGTATTTTTATCGGAAATTGCCCCTAAAAACATCTCTCATATCGTAGGTATAGCTATTGAGCTTCTAGCAGCTATTCCATCTATCATTTTCGGTATGTGGGGGCTGTACTATTTTGCACCTATAGTTGCCGATATAGTAGGTGGATATCAAGTATCACTTTTAACTGCAGGACTTGTTCTGGGTATTATGGTTTTACCGTTTATGGCAGCAATTACTCGTGATAGTATGAATACTACTCCAAGTGTTTTAAAAGAATCAGCTTATGCTCTAGGGGCTACAAAGTTCGAAGTTATTAAAGATATTATTTTTCCATACTCTAAAGTAGGTATCATCGGTTCAATCATCTTAGCTCTTGGGCGTGCACTCGGTGAGACTATGGCTGTAGCATTTTTAATCGGTTCTATTTTCTCTTTACCAGATGCTATTAACGATCCGACAATCTCTATCCCTGTTGCAATGGCAAATAACTTTGGTGAAGCTAGCGGTTTAGGTGAGAGTTCACTTTTTTACTTAGCTCTTTTACTATTTGTAATTAGTTTCGGTGTTATTTCAATTGCAAAATTCTATTTTCTTAAAAGGGCTAAATAATGAGACTTATTCTAAATAAAATCTTTTTAGCACTCTCTATCCTTTCTGCACTGATAGGGCTTGTGTTTTTGGCATGGATTTTAACTACACTGTTTATAAAAGGCTTAAGTTCTTTTCACTTTGGTCTTTTTTTAAACGACTTAGTTGAAGGCGGTTTACGTAACCTTATTATTGGACAGTTGATTTTAGCGGGTCTCGCTTCACTTATCGGTATCCCTCTTGGTATGACTGCCGGAATTTACATTCAAGAATACGGTCGTGGAAAATATGCTTCTTTCATCAGAGACCTTAGTGACATTATGATGTCTGCACCGTCTATTGTTATCGGAGCATTTGTATATGCCGTTGTTGTTGCACCTACAGGTGGGACAAGCGGATATGCAGGTTCTATCGCACTTGCAATCATGATGATCCCTGTTGTTATCAATACAACTGACTCTATGCTTTCACTTGTTCCTCGCGAACTGCGTGAAGCAGGGATCGCCCTTGGTGCAAGTAAGTACAAGGTGATTATCGATATTGTCATCAAAGCGGCTAAAGTAGGTATAATGACGGGTATTTTACTTGCATTCGCAAGAATTGTAGGGGAGACTGCACCTCTTCTTTTTACATCGGAAACATCAAATTACTTTACATTGGACTTGACAGAGAGTTTCCCATCATTAACGGTAAGTATATATGATTTAGCTAATGAACCTGAAGAATCAAGTAGGGACTTAGCTTGGGCAGCTTCGTTTATACTAACAGTTTTAGTTCTGATTATCAATTTAAGTGGTAGATATATCACAAGACATAAAAAATAAGGATATAGCAATATGGCAATTATGAAAATTAAAAAGTTCTCTTTTACATACGCAGGTGTGGATCATCCATCGTTAAAAAACATCAACTTACCAATAGAGCAAAACAAAATTACTGCTCTTATCGGTCCAAGTGGATGTGGAAAATCAACACTGCTTCGTTCACTTAACAGAATTCATGATCTATATCCTGGAAATCAATATGATGGAAAAATCGAACTTCTTGATCTTGAAACTGGTAATTACAATAATATTTTAGACATTAAAAAAGAAAATGAGTTTATTAAACTTCGCCAACAAGTAGGGATGATTTTTCAAAAACCGACACCGTTTCCTATGAGTATTTTTGACAACGTTGCTTATGGTCTTAAAATAGCAGGAATTAAGAACAAAACAGAACTTCAAGACAGAGTGGAAATAGCCCTTAAAGGTTCTGCTCTTTGGAAAGAGGTTCACGATAGACTTGATAAATCTGCAATGGGGCTTTCAGGTGGACAACAGCAACGTCTTTGTATTGCAAGAGCCGTAGCTGTAAAACCGGAAGTTTTACTATTTGATGAGCCGACGTCAGCACTTGATCCGATCTCAACAGGTGCAATTGAAGAGTTAATCGTAGAATTGAAAAAAGAAGTAAGTATCGCTATCGTTACACATAATATGCAACAAGCAAGCCGTATTAGTGACTATACTGCATTTATGTACCTAGGTGATTTGGTAGAATATGATAAAACAGAAACTATATTCTTAAACCCAGCAGAAAAACAAACAGAAGACTACATTACTGGTCGTTTTGGATAATAAGGAGAAATAATGTTACAAACATTTAAAACAAGCGTAAACGAAGTTCAAGAAAAAATCACCAATATTGGAAACGATCTCGTAGCGGCTAATGAAATTATTGTTGATGCTATCGCTAATTGTGATGTAGAAAAATTCAATGAAGCTAGAGGTCACATTAAAAATGTTTCTTCAAAAACTAATGAGATAGATAACCTAATTATTAAAATTTTAGCTTTATATACACCTGAAGCAAAAGATCTAAGACAAGTTGTAGCTTATTTTAAAATCACTAACGAACTTTCTCGTGCATGTGCAAATACGAGAAGTTTTATCAGAGGGTTTACAGACATTTGTACCGATTTAGAAGAAGAAACTATCTCTGAATATGCTATTCCAATGCAAAATTCTACAATTAGAGCGGTAAAAACAGCTGTTAGTATGATCAGTTGTGTTGATTCTGATGAACTTAGAGAAAGATATGAAGAGGTTCTTATAGAAGAGAATAAAACTGATGATCTTTACTCTATGATTGAGAAAAATCTTATTCAAAAAGCAGAAACATCAAGCGGAGAATTTGAAAAATACCATAGAATGTTAAGAGCTCTAAGAAAAAGTGAAAAGATAGCTGGTCGTGCTATTAGTATGGCAAACTTACTGCTTTACGCTAACGTCGGCGGCTCACTACAAGCTTCTTAAGAGTAAGGAGAAAAAGTGCTAAAGTTTCATGAAATAGTTCTTAGAAAGTTCTTAGCACTTTTCTTTGCTCTTTTTGTACTGATAGGCAGTATAGTTTACTTTTGGGAATATGATTTTTATATAGAAAGCTCAAAAAACTCTCTCTTACAAGATGTAAAACTCATTGCTCTTCAAATTGATCAAGACACAGATCTCGATACACTCGTACAAAAAATCAAAAAAGAACTCGGTGTCAGAACAACCATTATAGATACCGATGGTATCGTTGTAGCAGAATCACACAAAGACAAAACCAAGATGGAAAATCATCGTTATCGTGATGAAATAATGCAAGCAGATACGGAGAAGTATGGATTCAAAAAAAGACATTCTAACACCCTAAAACTAGATCTACTTTATGTAGCCAAAAAATATACATTCAACAATAAAACACTCTATATAAGGCTAGCCGTTGAGCTCAAAGGGATTAAAGCAGAGATGATGCAGCTTGCACTGAAAATTTTTTCAGCACTAACGCTCTTTTTTATCGCAATCTTTTACATGACATATAAGATCAATTCCCAAGTTGAGCATGAAGTGCGTAATATCATATCATTTTTAAAGTCTTTAACTAAAAAACAAAAATCTACATTCATCAAGTCAGAGTACTCGCAAGAGTTTGCACTCATTACCAAACTTCTAACAAAAGTCTCTCAAATCATTGTAAAACAAGAGAAGAAAAAGTCAAAATATACAAATAAACTCAAAGAACTTAATAAACAAAAAGATGACATCATCTCAGCAATTTCCCATGAATTTAAAAATCCTATTGCAATTGTCAACGGCTATTCACAAACTTTACTGGACGACCTTGATATAAACAAAAATATCCGACAAAAGTTTTTAACAAAAATACATAATAACGGGACAAAGCTTAGCGAACTGATCGATACACTCCGTCTTTCGTTAAAACTGGATTCGCATCAACAATCTTTAAAAGTAAGTACGTTTAATCTTTATGAACTCCTTGAAGATTGTGCAGAAAATATCAAAATCAATTATCCTGGACGTCAAGTACTCATTAGCGGTCCAAAAGAACAAGAGATCCATGCAGATCGAACAATGCTAAGTATCGTATTTTCCAACTTAATAGAAAATGCCATTAAATACTCTGAAGATGAAGTACTCATAAACTTTGATCATCTACATATAGATGTTATCGATACTGGTATTGGTATCAGCAAACAAGATCTTGAAAACATCACTAGCAAGTTTTACCGTGTACATAAAAACACATGGAACAACTCACTTGGACTTGGTCTGTTTTTGGTAGATAACATCATTAAACTGCACAGTTTCAAACTTACAATTGAAAGTACAGAGAACGAAGGTTCCACTTTTACAATCCACTTCTAATCAACTTTTTTTGTAATCCAAATGTAATCCAGCTAGCTTATCATTTCATAATATTTCTAAGGAATAAACATGAAAATGCATTGTCTATCAAACTGATAGACAAAGTAAGATATTTCAATGAAGATTGGTATGTTAATGCATAATGATAGATA
>JBFEUD010000084.1:0-6992 GCA_041547625.1 Sulfurimonas sp. | reverse complement strand
CCAACATAACCGATAGTTTGCCCCTTTTTCACATACTTGCCTCTATAGATGCCGCGGCGGAAAGATTTTAGATGGGCATATCTTGTTTCATATCCGTCATTATGTCTGATTTTGACAAGGTTACCATATGTTCCTAGTCTTGCGGCATAGATTATTTTACCGCTTCCTGCTGCTAGGACAGGTGTACCTCTACGAGCGGCATAGTCAATACCTAAATGAGCTTTCCATTTATGTAAAACAGGATGAAATCTTCTTTTTGTGAAATAGGATGACAATCTTGCACCTCTTACGGGACGAGCAAGTAAAAAGCCTTCAACCTCGTGACCCTTTTCATCATAATAACGATCATCGTCATTTAAATAAATATAGTGCTTTTTTGAGCCCATTTCGATCATAGCTGCTTCTAAAGTAGGCATAGAAAAAGGTTGACCGAGTCTATACTTTTGAGAATAAAGCATAACCAGTTCATCTCCTTTTCTAATATCGTTTTTGAAATTCAAGGAGTGTTTAAAGGCAGCAACAAATACACCAGCCACTTTTCTACTACCTGTTTTTTTGAGGATTGCATAATTCGGTGAAGACTCTATTTGTGTGTATAAAACTTCTTTTTTCGTTGTACTGATAATTGGTACTGCTTCAAAGGCATAGCCTTGGGTAGTTTTATAAATGTGGATCTGAAGCTCGTCATTGAGTGGTAAAAGAATTTGCAGAATTTCATTTTTTTGATTACGCAAAATTTGGTAGTGAACGCCTGTTCTCATCTCTTCAGTAAGGCGTTGATCATCTTTATCTAAATTGTAGTAAAGCTGTCTGACAGGGAGATCGTGTTTTTCTAAAAATACAAGGTATGTTTCTCCATTAAGCCATCTATAACGTTCTACATGAGAGGCTGATAGTGTATTCGGTATAAATAACGCCAATAAAAAAAGTATGAAAAATCGTATCATAAAGCTAAACCTATAATAAATAATTGTGAGAGATTATCAAATTTTGGCTTAGTCTGAGTTTTATTTGATATAATCTCAATTATATTAAATACGAGAAGATAAATGAGATACATTTTTTTACTTTTTTTAGCACAATTGAGTTTATTTGCTAGTGTGGTAAGTTCTAAAATTATAGAGTTTGATGCTGCAAATGAAACGGCGAAAATTAATATTGATAAAATTGATGTAGGGATGAGCGGATACGTTGTACATCATATAAACTCTGAGCATAGTAGCATTTTAAAAAGATGTGTAGTAATAAGTTTTGATCAAAACACACAGACTGCTGTTTTAAAGTTAGAAGAGTTCGAACTGTTACAAAACAATGCCCTTCCAAATGGGAAATGGGAAGTTGCTGTAGGTGATAGCGTAGAACTTGCATCTGGCTATTCACGTTCGCTTTTAGTTGCTCCTAGTGAAGAGGTATATTACCAGATTGTAAAGTCGGTTGATACACAATGGATACACCCGGATCTTTTCGCTACTCTACTTTCTATACACGGACATCCGACACCTTTAAAAGAGGACTTTGGCGTATTTTCCGGTTCTGCTGGTATTGGACTGGTATTTATCTATTTAGAGCAAAAACTTTATACGGTAGATATAAAAAGCTTTAAAATTCTAGCTATAAGTGACACACCGTTGACACAAGATATTGTAAAACTTCCTTTTTATTCGAGAGTAGAAGAGATAGAAAGCAACTGGTTTGGAGAAGGGAGTAGTGAGATGGAAAGTTATGAACCACACTACTACGAATTATTGGTTGAAAATAACAAAAAAAATAAGATCTTATACAATATAGTAAAAAAGAGTCAAAACGAAGAGGTTAACTCTTTGGTAGAACAATTTGAGATTGGAGAGTAAATGTTAGACAAAAAACATATACAACATTTTGCAAAACTTGTTGGTGATGACAATGTATATAGTGATAAAGCACACTTAATTGCATATTCTTATGATGCAACTCGTGAACATTTTGAACCTGATGCAGTGATTTTCCCTCGCAACGAACAAGATGTAAGCGATATTTTAAAATATTGTAATGAGCATCAAATTATTATTGTTCCTCGTGGAGCAGGAAGCGGATTTACGGGTGGAGCACTTCCAAGTAAGGGCGGGATTGTTCTTGCGATGGAAAAACATATGAATAAGATCTTAGAGATCGATATGAAAAATATGGTTGCCGTTGTTCAACCGGGTGTAGTAAATATGGACTTACAGCGTGCAGTAGAAGAGGTAGGTTTATTTTATCCACCGGATCCTGCAAGTCAAGACTATTCTACAATAGGTGGAAACGTAAGTGAAAATGCGGGTGGAATGCGTGCTGCAAAATATGGAATCACAAAAGATTATGTGATGGCCACACGTGCAGTGCTTCCAAACGGTGATATTATAAAAGCAGGTAAAAGAACGATTAAGGATGTTGCAGGATACAACATCAGCGGTATATTAATTGCGAGTGAAGGTACTTTGGCAGTTCTGACTGAAATCACCTTAAAACTGATCCCAAAACCAAAAATGACAAAAACGGCAATGGGTATTTTCCCAAGTGTAACGGAAGCTATGAATGCCGTATATAAAACAATGGCTAGTGGTGTTACACCAGTCGCTATGGAATTTTTAGACAACTTGACAATCCGTGCAGTGGAGCAAACATTTAACAAAGGACTTCCTGTTGATGCCGGAGCTTTACTTGTAACAGATGTTGACGGTAACTTAGAAGATGATCTTAACTTCCAATTAGGACAGATCGAAAAAGTTTTTAAAGAAAACGGTTGTAGTGAATTCAAGATTGCAAAAGATGATAAAGAAGCGGCTGATCTTTGGTTCGCACGTCGTAATGCATCACCTGCACTTAGCGTTTACGGAAGTAAAAAACTAAACGAAGACGTAACTGTTCCACGTGCAGTATTACCTGAACTTTTAGAGAAGTTTTATGCGATAGCAGACAAATACAATGTAAATATTCCGTGTTTCGGTCATACGGGAGACGGTAATGTTCATACAAATGTTATGGTAGACGGTAGTGACCCAGAACAGGTGAAAATCGCATATCAGGCAATTGAAGAGGTTTTCCAAGCTACGGTTGATCTTGGCGGAACTCTTTCTGGTGAGCACGGTATCGGGCTTGCAAAAGCACCGTATATGTCTATGGCATTTACCCCTGAAGAGATGGCACTGTTCAAGTCAATTAAACAGGCATTTGATCCAAATAACATTTTAAACCCTGCAAAGATGGGACTGAATTAATCATGAAGTTGAATGCTCTTGAACTCTACAAACAAGTAAGACTTTTTGTTTTATCGTTTGTGGATAAAGAGCTGACACTTTTTGCTGCATCTTTAAGCTTTTATACGATTTTTACAATTATCCCTTTACTTATTATAATGATGTCGCTTTTAACATCGCTTCCAAGTTTTCAAGAGCATTATGAAAGTATTAAAGAGTTTATATTTTCCAACCTTGTACCTGTACAATCTGAAATGATTATCGAAAAGATAGACGGTTTTTTAGCAAATTCTGCAAAAATGGGGATAATGAGTTTAGTTGCTGTTTTAGTAGCATCTCTTTTATTTTTCAAAAATTTCGAATATATCGCAAACAGAATTTTTCATGCGCAAGCAAGAGGGCTTTGGGAATCAATTACAACTTATTGGACCATGATGACTCTCACTCCGATAGGTCTTGGTATATCATTTTACATAACTGGTAAGATTGCTACATTAATGGCAGAAAATACACTGACATCAGGTCTTAATATATTACCGTTAATTCCATATATCATTATTTGGGGATTATTCTTTTTAATTTTTCAAATTGGTCCAAACGCTAAGGTCAATCCAAAAGCTTCGGCAATAAGTTCTTTTATTGTTTCAATTATTTTTAGTTTTAGTAAAAACGGTTTTATCTATTATGTATTTTTAAATAAATCGTATACGACAATGTATGGCTCATTTGCAATTGTAATGTTTTTGTTTTTATGGATCTATGTTTCTTGGATCATCTTCTTATACGGCTTAAAACTATGTCACATAATTGACGGCGTATATAAAAATAGAAAAAGCGAAGAAGTTGAGAATATAGAATAGATATCTATTAAAAATACTTCCCAGCGAAACTATAATAAACACTCCTAAGAGTTTTATATCCAGTATAATATTTACAGCTTCCTCTCCGGATGTGATGAGAAGTTTTAACAATGGATCCAAAAGTTCTCCAAATCCAAGTAAATGTAAGAATAGTGTTAACGGATAGAAAAAAGTAAAAAGTGTCGTATAAATGATAGAGAGCGGATGCAGGGATGAGAAGTTTCCAAAAATTGTTAAAGAGTATGGAAGCATCATCAAATATACAAATACTGGTAACAAAAGAAACTGCCAAAGCTTTTTGAATCGTTTGAAGTAAATAAGAAAAAGAAAAATATATCCTACACCTGCTACACTGAGCCAGAATCCTATACTGAAAAAGAGTCTTGGGAAGATCGCTACAAGAAGTAAGACAGTAAGCAGCAAAGTTTGCATAGAGATAATTTTAATTCCTCGATCATACAAAAGAAAACCGATTATAAGCATAACAAATGCACGGAGTAATGAGGGAGGAGTATCTAAAAAGAGGGTATAAAAAAGCAAAATAAATGAAATAATAATAAAGCTGTCATACTTGTAATTTCTATAGGGAAAGTATCTATTTTGAAAAAACTTGTATGGGTATTTGACCAAGAAAAATAATAAGGCAGAGATAATTCCTAGGTGAAATCCGCTTATTGCTATTAAGTGACTTAATCCTAAATTCGAAAAAGTTGTTTGTAGATCTTTGGAAAGCGGTTTCGCAAGATAAAGTGCTGCATATATTTGGGAAAACTTATCTTCTTGATGTTGTTTTTTGAGCATTTCATTCAAATGTTCTTTAGTACTCTTAATTGTAATAACTTGTAAAATTTTACTAAACGCAAAGAACTGTTTCATATATTCATAAAAGCTAAGTTCTTCTATGAAGATTTCAAGTTCCAGCTCTTTTCCTTTAACATTTTCAAGATCTTTTTTTGCAATAGTATAAAATGTATATCCATCCGAGGCTTTGAGTTGTAATACTTGATAGGTTCTTTCTTTTCCACTTTTTGTTGTTTTTGTCTTAAAATATTGCTTTAAAACTTTTGCTTTGACAAGTGCAGAATCAAATTTCGTAAGTTGATGATAGTTGTAATATTCATATAAAATTGAAAAACTAAGAAGAGTAATAAAAAGGGTAAACAACAAGAGTAGATCTTTTTTCGTTTGAAAAAGCTCTACTCTCTCAATCATTTTAGAGTGTCGGCATCTCTATGGTATCGGGTGCACCTACATCCATTTGCGCCGATTTTGTATCGACATTCTCATAGACAAATTCAGTAGCCTGAGCGAAGCTTGGCTGATCTATGAAGCGAGTAAGTTTTTTCTGGAAAACAAGCTTCACATGGCCTGTCGGACCGTTTCTCTGTTTACCAATGATAATCTCGGCTTCCTCTTCCTCTTTTTCAACGTAAGTAGAAATAAACTCTTTTCCATCTGCTTTTGCTGCTTTTTCGCGCTCCTTTTCCTCTTTGTAGAGGTAAACGTCATCACGATACACAAAGAGAATAATATCGGCATCCTGCTCGATTGAACCAGACTCACGAATATCACTCAGCATAGGACGTTTGTCATTTCTAGATTCAAGTCCACGGTTCAGCTGTGAAAGTGCTACGATTGGAATTCCAAGCTCACGTGCAAGCATCTTCAGACCACGGGAAATATCTGAAACTTGCAGGTGTCTGTCTTGATTTCCAATCCCTTGCATAATTTGAAGGTAATCTATAACTGCCATTTCGATTTCAGGGTGTTGTGCTTTTAATTTTCTCAGTTTGGAACGAAGTTGATTAATGTTGACACTACCTGTATCATCTACAAAAAGTTTAGCATTGTTCATTTGATCAATCGCCCCGTTTAACTGACTCCACTGCTCATCACTCATATCCCCTACACGAAGTTTTTGCAGTGGAATCGAAGTTTGAATAGAAAGCATTCTAAGCATTAACTGTTCAGCAGGCATCTCTAACGAGAAAAATGCTACACCCTTATCCTGCATGATAAGATTGTGAACAGTATTTAAAATAAATGAAGTTTTTCCCATCGCCGGACGAGCTGCAACGATAACAAGGTCCCCTTTACCAAAACCTGTAGTCATCTTGTTGAGGTCTTTAAAACCTGTGTCAACACCTACAAGCACAGAGTTACCACGTGCTTTCATCTCTTTGATGTATTCCATAGTTTGGAACGTCATTGTAGGAGAATCAAGGAAGTCACTTGTTTGATTGTCCTGTGTGATCTCATAAAGCTTTTTCTCTACAATATCTACAACATCTGCAGATGGAAGTTCCTCTTCAACCGTTACACGTTTAATCTCTGTAGTCAGTGTTAAAAGATGGCGTTTAAGAGACTTGTCTTTTACTTCATCCACATATGCTTTTGTATTTGAAATAGGATTTGCGGCAAGGATCTCTAAAAGTACCTGCTCATCAAATTTTTTCATTTTATTGAGCTCTTTTTTTATGAACTCTTCATCGATTGGAAGATCGTTTTGGAAAAGTTTGAGAATCGCTTTAAAGATGTCTTGATGTGCAGGCAGATAGAAGTCGTCTACTTTTAACATTACGCTCAAATCATCAAATTGTGACGGTTCAAAAACAATTGAACTTAAGATACTTCTCTCAAACGCGAGATTATACAGACTGTCTTGCATTATTTATCACCTGCCATTTTTTCAACTTCATCTACAAACTTGTCTACAAGTTCTTTTTCATCAAGGTTCGCTACAACTTCACCTTTTACCATTACAAGACCTTTCCCTTTGCCGTATGCGATTGCAACATCAGCGTGTGCTGCCTCGCGAGTTAACGTTCTTACAGGACAACAATGGATCAGCCTTTGTAGCATGATGGGCATGGAAGATTGGGCTGAGCATCCGGATTATGGAACGTTGTTTGCACGT
>JBFEUD010000083.1:0-7120 GCA_041547625.1 Sulfurimonas sp. | reverse complement strand
GTTAGATTATTATACCTATCAGGAGGCTATTATGGCTTTAGATTCGGCTAAAAAAACAGAGATTATTGCAAAATATGGTCGCAACGAAAACGACACTGGTTCAAGTGAAGTTCAAATTGCTCTTTTAACAACTAGAATTGCAGAGTTAACTGAACACTTAAAAGTGTTCAAAAAAGATCACGCATCACGTCTTGGACTACTTAAATTAGTTGGTCAACGTCGTCGTCTTATGAAATATTTCAAAAGAACTAACAAAGATGGTTACCAAGCTCTTGTAAGCTCTTTAGGAATTCGTGATAACATCTAATTACACTCCTTCTAAGTTTATCCATCTCTTTTTTTGAGATGGATAAGTTTTTCTTACTTTTAAAACATTTCAATCACTCTTTTTAAAATTTTCGTTTATACCGCTTTTAATATTCTTATATTTTTACTTTGCTTATTGTATTGTTCGTTTGTTAAGATAATATGATATATTATTTCTCATGAAAAAGATGAGGAAACTTTATGAATGATTTTACGTATTATAATCCTACTAAAATAGAATTTGGTAAGGATAAAGAGAAAAATATAGGTACCTACATAAAAGAGGCTGGATATGAAAGCGTCATGTTAGTTTATGGTACAGGAAGCATAAAAAAAGGTAGTCTGTATGATGATACTATTGCTTCTCTTAAAAAAGCGGGTCTTGAATTTGAAGAACTGAGTGGTATTGTCAGCAATCCATTATTAGATAAAGTATACGAAGGTATAAAGCTAGCGAAAGAGAAAAAGATTCAAGCTATCCTTGGAGTTGGTGGCGGTTCTGTCGCAGATTCTGTTAAAGCTATTGCAGCAGGTGCAAAATATGATGGAGATGTCTGGGACTTTTTTACTCAAAAAGCGCAGATTAAAGAAGCACTTCCTGTATTTACGGTTATGACACTTGCTGCAACGGCTAGTGAGATGAATGGAAATTCAGTGATTACTAACGAGGCAACAAAACAAAAGTATTCGATTTCATCTGTTCATGTAAATCCAGTACTTTCTGTCATCAATCCCGAGTTAATGGCAACGGTAAGTAAAGATTACCTTGCATATTCAGCAGTCGATGCGATTGCACACACTATAGAGGTCTATTTTACTGCTTCATCACATCCAAATTTCAATTCTAGAATCGTAGAAGCTATCATAAAAACTATAATGGAGACGACTGAAATTTTGATAGATAACCCTGATGACTATGATGCTAGAGGAGAGTTTGCATGGGCAGCCACCCAAGCACTCAATGGTCTTACCCCAACGGGAACTTCTGGCGGAAACTTTCCAAATCATATGATTGAACATGCTTTGTCTGCACTCTATAATGTACCTCACGGTGCTGGACTTTCAGTTGTAATTCCGGCATGGATGAAATGGTACAAAGAAAAGAATCTTCCTCAGTTTGAACGTTTTGCAAAAGAGCTTTTTGATCTGAAAGAGGCAGATGCGGGAATCGATGCACTTGAGTCGTGGTTTGAAAAAGTAGGTTCACCAGTTACACTACAGCAAGCGGGAATACCTAAAGAGGATATAGAAGATATTGCTCAAAATGCAGCAGAATTGGCTAAGCTATGGGGCATAGGAGATATGTATAATAGCAATACAATTGCAGAGATACTCAAAAAAGCATAAGGTGGAAATTATGGCAAATGTACTTATAATAAACGGACATCAAAGATATGATGGGATTGCAGAAGGTAAATTAACACAGATTTTAATCGATGCACAAAATGAGTTTTTTTTAAAGAATGGTTTTGAGGTTAAAAATAGTGTAGTTGAGAGTGAATATAATGTTCAAGAGGAGATTGAAAAGTTCGCTTGGGCAGATTATATAGTATTACAATATCCTGTATTTTGGATGGGTGTACCTTGGATCACGAAAAAATATATAGATGAAGTATTCTCTGGAGGTGCGGGGAGTGTAACCTATATGAATGACGGTAGAAGTCAAGATGATTCTTCTAAAAAGTATGGTTCAGGCGGGCTAATGAAAGAGAAAAAATATATGTTGAGTTTAACATATAACTGTCCGACATCAGAGTTTGATAACAAGAACGGTTTTTTTGACGGGCTTACGCTTGATGAAGCAAATATAGCAACACATAAAACTTTTCAGTTTTGTGGTGCTAAGCCGTTACAGACTTACTCTGTACATGATATATTCAAAGGTGATATGGATATTAATAGTGAGGTTGAAAAACTTAAGACAATATTGTCTCAAAACTTCCTATAAATAACAAGTGGTTTTTATGCCACTTGTACTTTTTATAAAAATATCTCTATAGCTCTTGCAAGATCCTCTTTCGTATCGATACCGAAACCTGTAGAAGCTACTTTTACCATAGCTATTTTTTTCTCATGATAGATTGCACGTAGTTGTTCTAACTTTTCAATATCTTCAATCGGTGCATCGCCTAATGAACAAAACTCTTTTAGGCTTTTTTTAGAAAAACCATATATTCCGATATGACCGAAATATTTCGCTCCACCGCCCGCATTGTGTGGAATTTTTGCACGTGAAAAATAGATTGCATTTCCATTTGCATTTAAGACTACTTTTACAAGGTTTGGATCTTCTGCAGCTTCTGCGTTAATTGCATTGTAACAACTTCCCATAATGAACTCTTCATTATTAGTTTGAAGCTCTTTGAGTTTTGTTTGCAGAGATTGAACAACTTCAGGTTCAATAAAAGGTTCATCTGCTTGAACGTTGATGATAAGTTCATCATCAGATAAATTTAAAAGCGTTGCACATTCGTGAATTCTGTCAGTTCCACTTTTATGTGTAGTTGACGTAAGCATCGCTTTAACACCGTGAGCTTCACAAATTTCAACTATTTTTTCATCATCTGCGGCAACTACTACCTGATCTAAGTGCTCAACACGTTTAGCAGTTCTTACAACCATTGGTAAACCACCGATATCCGTTATTACTTTTTGGGGAAATCTTGTTGAAGCAAGTCTTGCTGGAATAATTATCATTTTGTTTTAAATCCCTTTTGATATAATGTCACAATTATATCATAGTGCACTTTAAGGGATTAAATGATCTTACACCAGCCTGATGAAGGATATTGTTACAACAGTGACTCACTTTTTCTTTACGACTTTATTAATCAGTTCAACCCAAAAGGAAGAGTCTTAGATGTCGGAGCAGGATGTGGTATAGTAGGGCTTTTAGTTGCACGAGATAATGAAAAAGTTGTTTTAGAAGCTGTTGAGAAGCAGGAAGCGTTTGTACGGTATGCTGAAAAAAATGCGAAAGAAAACGGGATAGATTACAAGGTTTACCATACCGATTTTACCTCTTTAGAGGTTGAAGAAAAATATGATTATATTATCTCAAATCCTCCGTTTTATCCTTCGGGAGCACAAAGAAGTGATA
Source organism: Sulfurimonas sp. (assembly GCA_041547625.1). GTDB lineage: Bacteria > Campylobacterota > Campylobacteria > Campylobacterales > Sulfurimonadaceae > Sulfurimonas. The sequence continues at coordinate 3,714 of JBFEUD010000083.1, read as the reverse complement.
ATGAGATGTTATTCCATGCACGTTATGATGTCAATTTGCCTATGGAGCAGTTTTTTAAAAAAGTCTCGCAGCTTTTAAAACCGAAATCTCATTTTATCTTCTGTTACGATGCAACGCAGTTTGGGCTTGTATGTGCAGAGCTTGCAAAAGTAAAAATGAGAGTGGTGGATGTGCGTTTTGTCCATCCGAAAGTCGACAGGGCAGCATCTATAGTTATGGTCCATGCAAGAAACGGTTCCAATGCCTTAATGAAAGTATGGCCCCCTTTTATCAGTTTTACAGGAAATGAACAAAGTGATGAATCAAAAGAGATATATAAAAAAGCAGGTACACAGAGTATAAAATGTCAGATTTAATGAAGCAAGAAGGATTTCCTTATGCATTTAATCCATCGGCATGTGAAACATGTGAAGGAAGATGTTGTACTGGGGAAAGCGGATATATTTACGTTACTAAAAATGAGATTTTTTCGATCGCAGAACTCTTAGATATGGATGTTAATGATTTTGCGATAAAATATCTCTTCAAAAAAGGGTATAAATACTCAATAAAAGAGAATCAAGTCGGAGACTCTTACGAGTGTGTTTTTTACGATCGAAAAACAAACGGATGTCAGATCTATGAAGCACGTCCAACTCAGTGTAGAACTTTTCCGTTTTGGGACTACTTTAAAACAAGGGTACAAGAAGTAAAAGAAGAGTGCCCAGGGATAGTTGATGTATAAAGTTTTTCTAGTTCTATTTGTTTCTGTTCTTTTTACAGCTTGTTCGACAATGCCAGTAAAGGCACCTGCAGCGAATAAAAAAGTGTTTGAACAAGAAGATGCTTATATTATGTTCGCTCTTCGTGCAGAACAGGTGAAAAGTTATAAAACGGCAGCAAAACTATTTGAACAACTTTATAAAAAATCTCAAAAAGAAGAGTATCTAGTACGCTCTTTAGAAAACAGATATCTGGCTAAAGATTATGAAAATGTGATCGTTATAGTCGATCAATATTTAGAAGAAGAGTTGGCAGAAAAACGTCAGCTTTTAAGATATAAAATTGGATCGTTAGCAGAATTACAACAAATTCCGGAAGCTAAAAGTTTAGCACTTACTTTGGCCAAAAAAACGCAAAAGAGTGAAGATTATATTCTTACGGCAGATGTGTATATCAAAAATCATGAATATGAAGATGCTTTAAAGTATCTTGAGAGTGCTTATGCAAAAGAGTATGATGAAAAAATTCTTGATAAGATGGCTATTATTTTATATATCAACCTTTCGAGAAAAAAAGATGCGATAGCGGAACTAGAAACACATACAAGAGTACACGGCTGTTCAGAACTGATTTGTAACAGGCTTATCGGTATTTATAGTAATGAAAACAATATTGAAGGGCTACTAAGTGTATATAAACGTAAATATGCCCTTAAAAAAGATACTCAGATAGCTAAAAAGATTATTCAAATTTACGGATATAAAAGAGATTATGTAAAGTTGATGAACTTTTTAGAAGAGAATCACGAAGATGATGAATTGCTATTGCAACTTTACCTCTCGGCAAGAGATTTTAAAAAAGCATCTCTTTTAGCTGGTAAGCTTTATAAGAAGGAAGGCTCATTAGAGTATCTTGGACAAAGTGCTATCTATGAGTATGAGGCGAATAAAAAAGAACTTCACAAAAAAATTTTAGACAGTGTGATTACTAAATTGACAAAAGTTGTCAAGCAAAATAGCGATACTCTCTATAAAAATTATTTAGGATATATTCTGATTGATCATGAGATTGATATAAAACAGGGAATGAAATATATCAGAGATGTGTTAAAAGTAAAACCGAATTCGGGATACTATTTAGACTCACTTGCTTGGGGATATTATAAACTTGGGCAATGCAAAAAAGCAAAAAAATTGATGCTAAAGGTCAAAAAACTTGAGGGCGGTGATGACCCGGAAGTAGATATCCATATGAAAAAGATCAACCAGTGTCTAAAAAATAAAATTCAAAGAGGAAAAAGTAATAAATGATTTTAGATGATATTATTAAAAAAACAAAAGAAGACTTAGCAAAAAGGGAAGCAGAATATTCTATGGATTGGCTTGGGCGTTCACTCGCTTTTAATGCAAGACAGCCACGTGATGTATTCCCTTATCTTACTGCAACTGAAGAAGACCCATACAGAATTATTTCAGAAGTAAAAAAAGCTTCTCCTTCTAAAGGTGTTATTCGTGAAGACTTCGATCCCCTTGCAATTGCTCAAAGTTATGAAAGAGGAGGTGCTAGTGCGATTTCAGTTCTAACAGAACCTCACTTTTTTCAAGGAAGTTTAGATTATTTAGCTGGAATTAGAAGATATGTAGGTATACCTCTGCTAAGAAAAGATTTTATTGTTTCAAAATATCAGATCTTAGAAGCACTTGTGTATGGAGCAGACTTCATTTTGTTAATTGCTGCAGCACTTTCAAAAAATGAGTTGAAAGATCTTTTAGCATATACAAGACACCTTGGTATGGAAGCTTTAGTTGAGGTTCATGACAAGTCTGACCTTGTAAAAGCTATCTATGCGGGAAGCGATATTATCGGAATTAATCATAGAAACCTTCAAACATTTGAGATGGATATGGAGCTTTCATATAAATTGATTCCACTTATTCCAAACGGAAAAGTGATCGTAGCAGAAAGCGGTATATATGAGCATGGACAACTTGAAGATTTAAGCAAAGCTGGTGTTGATGCATTCTTAGTAGGTGAGTCGCTAATGCGTCAAGATGATGAAGAAGCAGCTCTAAGAACATTAAAATACGGAAACGCAGGAAACTAGTTTTGCAAATCATTGAATTATTTAAATACATGATTAACTCTAAAAGTGAAACACCTGATGATGGTGGACTGCTTCTTTTCATTGAAGATTATTTACCTGGTTTTACAGCCCTTAGAGTTGATGTAGAAGATGTAAAAAACCTTTTTATCTATAAAAAATACGGTGAAGGCGATCATTTGTGTTTTGCAGGACACGTTGATGTAGTTCCAGCTGGAAAAGGATGGGACACAAATCCATATGAAGCTGTAGAAAAAGATGGTTATATTTACGGTCGTGGTACACAAGATATGAAGAGTGGCGTAGCATCATTTACACAGGCTGTTAAAGACACGACGAATTTTAATGGAACACTTTCTTTACTTTTGACCTCAGATGAAGAGGGTGATGCGATTAACGGTACAGTAAAAGTTTTAGAAGTTTTAAGAGACAAAAAAATGTTACCAGATTTTTGTGTGGTGGCTGAACCTACTTGTGAAGAAAGCTTTGGTGATGCTATCAAAGTAGGGCGCCGTGGTTCGATTAATGGTTATTTGACTATTAAAGGAAAGCAAGGCCACGCTGCATATCCTGAAAAAGCGATCAATCCTATTCATCAACTTTCACGTGTGTTAGGTGAGATGGCGGGTGTTGATCTGGATAACGGTGATGAACATTTTGCACCTTCAAAATTTGTAGTGACAGATATTCGTGCGGGGATGCAAGTAACTAACGTTACACCAAATGAGCTCAAAATGATGTTTAATGTGCGTAATAACACAAAAACAACACAGACTGAGATTAGAGCATTTGTAGATAACTATCTTGGGGACTTGGAATATGAACTTGAACTAACACAAGGTTCGTATCCGTTTAAAACAGATACAGATACGAAAATTGTTCAAAAGATTGACGAAGCAATCGAAAAAGTT
>JBFEUD010000082.1:0-7129 GCA_041547625.1 Sulfurimonas sp. | reverse complement strand
GCGAAGGTCGCTCAGATGGGCGGAATGGTATGCACGAGTTCAAATGCGAAAAAAATTATTACTACTGCTTTAAAAGAGGGTAAAAAGATTTTATTCGTTCCAGATAGATGTCTTGGACAAAATATAGCTAACCAAATGGGACTTAAGTCTATGGTTATTGGTCAAGGGGGTGATCCGAAAGAAGCAGATATTATCTGTTATGACGGATTTTGTTCAGTACACCAGCTCTTTACTGTTGAAGATATAGAGTTTTATAGAAAAAAATATCCAGGTATTAAAATCGCAACACACCCTGAATGTGATCCTGCAATCTGTGATGCAAGTGATTTTGTAGGTTCAACTTCGCAATTGATTAAATATATTACAGAACTTCCAGAAGATCAAAAAGTGGCAGTTGGTACGGAATTTAACATGGTTAACCGTTTACGTCCTAAAAATACGTACATTTTAAGTTCTACAAAACCTGAGTGTCCTACAATGAATGAAACAACTTTGGAAGATGTTTATTTAACGTTAAAGTCGATTGAAGACGGTGAGCCTATAAATGAGATTGAAGTTGATGAATCAACTCAAAAATGGGCAAAAATTGCATTAGAGAGAATGTTGGCATTATGATTAGAGAGTTTGTAAAAGCAGCACTTGCGGAAGATGTAGGGCGTGGAGATCTTTATGCTTTGGTAGAGGAGAGTGTTCCTACTAAGGCGGATATTATCGCTAAATGCGACGGTATATTTGCAGGAGCAAAGTATATTGATGTATTGGCACAAGAGGAAAATCTTGATGTTATTTGGGGTAAAAAAGACGGCGAGAGTTTTGTGAAAGGGGATGTGATTGCAATCATCAAAGGTGCTTCACACGATGTTTTAAAAACTGAACGTACGCTTTTAGACCTGGCTTTACATGCAAGTTCTATAGCTACTCTTACAAACAGATATGCAAAAATTATTGCACCATATGGCGTGAAACTTTTAGATACGAGAAAAACAAGACCGATGCTCAGAATATTTGAAAAATACGCGACACGTTGCGGTGGAGCAACAAATCATAGAATGGGACTTGATGACTCTTTAATGATCAAAGATACTCATTTAAAAACTATTGAGAACTTGGGTGAGTACATTGAAAAAGCACGTAAAGTGATCCCTTTTACAGCTAAAATAGAGGTGGAAGCGGAAACTTTAGAGATCGCAAAAATGGCTTTTGAAGCCAATGCAGATATCGTAATGTGTGACAACATGACTCCTGAACAAGTGAAAGAGGTTGTAAAATACCGTAATGAAAACTATCCGCATATCCTCCTTGAAGCAAGTGGAAATATCTCTTTAGAGACTGTTGAGTCTTATGCTAAAACAGGTGTAGATGCAATCAGCTCAGGTTCGCTTATCCACCAAGCAAATTGGATAGATTTATCTATGAAAATTTCATAAATCTGCACTAGGGTTCTTTAGGAGAGATTAGATGGCTGACGATCAGGAAAAGACCGAAGAACCCACCCCCAAGAAGATAGAGGATGCCCGAAAAGAAGGGAATGTTCCGAAATCTCAAGATGCTTCTGGTGTAATAACGCTTTTTGTAGCAATTTTGGCTACTTTAATGTTATTTCCTTTTATATCAAAACATATGCTTTTATTGTTCAAGTATTACTTTTCACTTATTGGTACGCCTCTTGATAAACTGTTTGTTATGGATATTGTCGTAGTTTCAATTAAGGAGATATTGTTGATGATTATGCCTCTATCAATTGCGGTTGCCATAGCAGGTATTGTTGCGGCATTTGCACAGTTTGGATTTTTATTTACAACAAAAGCAATAGTTCCAGATATTAAAAAAGTTGATCCTATCAAGGGGATGAAAAACCTTTTTTCTTTAAAAAAGATGATAGAGGGAACAAAGATTACACTAAAATCTTTTACCACTTTAGGGGTGGGATTTGTGTTTTTCTTCTACTTTATTTTAGAATTGCCTACAGTAGCCCTTTTTGGACTCGGTGAACAGTTGGCATGGCTGAAAGACAAGACCATTATTATCTCTTTGGTCATGCTTTTAATCATATTTGTCTTTGCAATTATTGATGTAGTTATTGTTAGAAAACAATATTTTGACGGACTGAAAATGTCTAAGCAAGAAATAAAAGATGAGATGAAAAATATGGAGGGGGATCCTCTAGTTAAGTCTAAAATTAGACAGATTCAAATGGAAACGGCTCGACGTAGAATGATGGCTGAAGTACCACAAGCAGATGTTGTTATTACCAATCCAACACACTATGCAGTTGCGATTAAATATGAGCAAGAAAAACATCATGCCCCTATAGTTGTTGCAAAAGGGGTAGACAATATTGCACAACAGATAAAAAAAATCGCACGTGAAAATGACGTGCATATTGTACAAAATCCACCCCTTGCTCGTTCTTTGTATAGTGAAGTGAATATTGAACAACCGATACCTGAAACACTATTTGCCGCAGTTGCAGAAGTTCTTGCTTATGTTTATAAAGTCAATAGAAAATAGTATATAATTTCACGTAAAAAAAGTAGCAGAGACTTGGTAGATTTAAATCAAATAACTCAAAGTAAACATATCGTTTTGATTGCTGATAACGAAACTTTTTCATTGGCAAATGTACTTTATTCGTATATATTGAGTTTGCATAAGAAAGTTTCTTTAGTTTCTGACGAAAATATTGAAAAAAAGTTTGTTTTTTTACCATGGTTTGATAAAGTACGTTCACAAGTGCCAAGCTCTTGCGATCTTGAAATAAAAGTTGATTTGCAAACCTTAAAACTTTTTCAAGAGTTGCAGTCGTCAGAGGTTAAGATTAACCAGAAAATGGCAACCGCTTTTTACAGCTCATTTTTAATTGAAGATGAGTTACACAGCATATTGTGTGAGAATAAGAAGCTTACCGCTATGGGTGAGTTGATTTCACTTGGGGCTAATGTTAAAGAGTGTTATAAGGCTTTACGACAGAGTAAAAGTTTGGCACTTTTTAGACTCAAAGCAATAATGTTCGCGAATTTTGTTCTTAAAGATGAAGCGACAGTAGCGGAAGTATATGTTGATAATGAAAGCTTAAAAAAAAGCGGTGCAACTATAGAAGATGCTTTTATTGTGCTGAAAGAGCTTTTAGAGATAGCACATGTCAAAAAAGTTGTTTTGATCAAACAGGATGAAAATAAAATTTTAAAAGAGATAAAGGAAGAAAATTGAGAAAAAAAAATAATTCGTCGTTTTTAACACTATTTTTAATGTTAATACTTGTAGGTGGGAGTTTATATATCTATTTTTCCTCTACTTTTGAAAGGATAGCTCCACAAGTAACACTTAATACCAATGGTTTTTGGAATTTAAAAGAGCCACTAAACTTGACAATAAACGACGATAGCGGTATTAAATCTTACAAAATATACATGAAAAGCTCAAAAGGTTTACAACAACTTCAGTTTGAGCAGCTTTTATCTCCAATGAACTCTTTAGATTTAGAGATCGAACCGCCAAAAGGGATGTATGCATTAAAAGATAAACAAATTCAGATTATAGTTGAAGCGAGCGATACAAGTAAATGGAATATGTTAAACGGCAATACTGCCATAAAACAATATTCTTTGACAATTGATAAAAAACGTCCTAATGTAAGTATTATCAATAATTCTTATAAAATTTCAAAAGGTGGTTCTGCACTTGTAATTTTCAGTGTAAAAGATGAGAATTTAGAGGAGTTTTATGTTTTAGGAAATAATGACAAAAAATTTAAAGCACAGCCTTTTTATAAAGAGGGTTATTATATTGCACTGCTTGCTTGGCCTGTAATTGATGAAAACTTTAAAGCTATGGTGGTTGCAAAAGATAGTGCAGGAAATATAACTAAAACATACGTACCTTTATATTTAAAAGATAAAGCATACAAACTATCAAAAATTAATCTTTCAGATAAATTTTTAAAAGGTAAGATTTACGATCTTTCAGAAGAGTTTGAAGAGACACAAGGTGTTGACGGTTCGCTAGAACAATTTAAAATTATTAACGAAGATGTTCGTGCTAAAAATGAAGTTTTAATTCATGAGATTACTTCAAAAGTTTCAGACGAGATGATTAGTGATTTTAAAATGAAAAAGATGTATCCGTTAAAAAATGGACAGGTTGTTGCACACTTTGGAGACCATAGAAAATACTACTATGACAATCAGTTTGTAAGTGAAGCATATCATTTAGGGTTGGACCTTGCAAGTTATGCAATGGCACCAATTAATACACAAAACGGCGGAGATGTTGTTTATGCAGATTATAATGGTTTATATGGGAATATGCCGATTATTTCTCATGGATTAGGACTTTATACCCTTTATGGACACTGTTCGAACGTAGATGCAAGTGTAGGGGAACATATTCCACACAGATCTAAAGTGGCAAATACAGGTAAAAGCGGTTATGCGATGGGAGACCACTTGCATTTTGGTGTTTTAGTGCAAGGAGTTGAAGTTCGTCCGCAAGAGTGGATGGATGATCAGTGGATTAAACTTAATATTAGTGATATAATTAAAGAAGCTAAAAAAATAATAGATAATAAATAAGAGGCATTTATGTATCAAACAACTATAAAAAAGAGTGTAGAACTCGTAGGGATTGGACTACATAAAGGTTCACCCGTAAAACTAAGATTAGAACCTTTAGAAGCTGAAAGCGGCATTGTCTTCTATAGAAGTGATGTTGATGTCTCAATACCTCTTATTCCTGAAAATGTTGTAGATACAAAAATGGCTACGGTAATTGGGAAAGATGGTTATGTGATCTCAACGATTGAACATCTTCTCTCAGCTGTATACGCATATGGTATAGATAATTTAAGAGTTGTTGTAGATGCTGACGAAGTACCTGTCATGGATGGAAGCAGTGCAAGTTACTGTATGCTGTTAGATGAAGCGGAAGTTGTTGAACTGGATAAACCAAAGCGCATTATGAGAATTAAAAAAGAGATTGAGGTTCGTGAAGGTGATAAGTATGTAAAACTGTCTCCTGCTAAAGATCTTAGTTACGATTTTACGATCAAGTTTCCTCATCCTGTAATTCAAGAACAGGCATATGTACTAAAGTTTACTAAGCAGTCATACAAAGAGGAGATCTCTCGTGCAAGAACTTTTGGTTTTTTACATGAAGTGCAATATCTGAGATCGAAAGGTCTAGCTCTTGGGGGCAGTTTAGAAAATGCAGTAGTTCTTGACGAGAAAAAGATTTTAAATCCTGAAGGGCTACGTTATAATGATGAGTTTGTACGTCATAAAATCTTAGATGCTATCGGTGATATGAGCCTTATAGGAATGAATTTTATTGGTAACTATGAAGCATTTGCAGGTAGTCATGATCTTAATCATAAACTTACGTTAGAGCTTTTAAAAGATCCTGAAAACTATGAAGTGATTGAGCTTGTAGGTGAAGAGTTGCGTGAGTTAGAAAAAGCGTATGCGTAAAAAAGTTGATGTTGTTTGTATCACTCTCTCTTCACCGATTTTAATCGGTATATATGAAGATCAAAAGTTAATTGAGGTGAAAGAGTCAGAGGAAAAAAGCTCTGATGTTTTACCTTTGATATTTGAAGAGATTTTAGAGAAATATGATCTTAAAGCTCTTTTTTACGTTAATGGACCGGGGAGTTTTATGGCGATTAAAATCGCATATATATTTTTAAAATCTTTGAGTATTTTAAAAGATATCCCTTTGTATGCAAGAGATGCTTTCTATTTTAATGATAATCAACCTATAAAAGCGATAGGAAAGCTATTTTTTGTTAAAATGCAAGATGATATACAAACACAAAAACTAGAAACAGTACCGGTGGCGAGTTTTAAACTTCCCGATCTACTGGAGTATAAAGATTTTAGCAAAGAAACGGCACCGCTTTATAAAATAGCTGCTGTTTAATAGGAAAGTATTAGTGATTATAAGTGTACCAGCTACGTCTGCAAACTTGGGACCTGGATTTGACTCTTTAGGTCTTGCAGTGGATTTAAGAAACAAAGTTGAATTTCACCCGTCAAAATTTTTCAGTGTAAGTATTAAAGGTGAGGGTGAAAATAATGCCCGATTAAAAGGAAACAACCTTTTTGTCAGTATTTTTAATGAGCATTATTCAAGACTTACAAATAAAAAACAAAACTTTAAATTTACTTTTTACAATTCGATTCCGATGTCTCGAGGTCTTGGAAGTTCATCAGCTGTAATAGTAAGTGCTATTGCATCGGCTCATGAAGCAGCAAATATTAGAGTTTCAAAACGTCGTATTTTAAACCATGCACTAGTATATGAACCGCATCCTGATAATATTACACCTGCGGTAATGGGTGGATTTAACGTGGCAACAATTGAAAAAAATAAAGTATTTTCTCAAAAGAAACACTTGCCAGATTATCTTAAAGCAGTAGTGGTTATTCCAAATAAACAGATGAATACGTCAAAATCACGTACTATACTGCCAAAATCGTATTCTAAAGAGAATGCAGTCTTTAATCTTTCTCATACAGCACTTACAGTAGCTGCATTTTTTAATGAAGATTGGGAGATGTTAAAGCTTGCAGCTCAAGACAGGTTTCATCAAAAAGCAAGAATGAAGACTTTACCGGAGTTGTTTTCTGTACAGAAAGTTGCTTATGAAAGCGGTGCTTTAATGAGTACTCTCTCAGGAAGCGGCAGTACATTTTTCTCTATGGCGTATGATGATGATGCAGCGATGATAGCAAATCGCCTGAAGCAAAAATTTCCGGAGTTTGCAGTTAAAATTTTAGATTTTGATAACAGTGGTTTAATTATCGAAAGATAAACAGTTAGGATCAAGTATTATTTGGATATAATGGCGCAAAAAATTTATAACCCAACAAGAATGTGTGTCTCATGTCGAGAGAAATTCGCACAAAAAAATCTTTTAAGATTAAGATGTAAAAATGGAGCACTGTCTTTATTTGAAGGTGTTGGTAGAAGTTTTTATTTTTGTAAAATTTGTTTAGATGATGACAAAAGAGTTGCTAAAGTACTAATGAGAACATGTAGAAGCGGCAACAAAGATGAATTGATAAATAAATTAAAGGAGATTGTCACGAATGAGTGAAAAAGTTAGAGTACACGAAATTGCCAAAGAACT
>JBFEUD010000081.1:0-7178 GCA_041547625.1 Sulfurimonas sp. | reverse complement strand
TAAGCACGTCATATTTCTATCATCATGCTTTAAAAGAACGATCTTGGCACCCGGAAAGTTTTTCTCAAGTTCACGGATTAAATTTTGTACTAAAACAGTATTATGAATAAAAGAGCTAATATGAAATAAAGGGATAAACTTGCAACACTTTTGTACTTCGGAAACCATGTTTGAAACTTCCGTTGATGATTTTATTTTAAATCTATAAAGTGCTAAATCGTTATTCTTTTTCTTCATATATATTCCTCATTGGTATAATAATACCATAATTCTAAAAACATCAAAGTATATTTTAATCCCACTTTCTATATACTCTTACGATATTTTAAATGACGGTGGTAAAGTTGAAATCATTTCAAAACCTTGTATTATTGCAAAATCTTTATAGATTAAAACACCTTGGTTTTGAATACGTCGATCATTTTGATATAAATGAGAAAAAAAGTTACGAAAAGGCAAGAACTTTAGAAGAATTAGTTTCAAATATCCGTTCTTGTTACCTTTGCGATCTAAGCAAATCAAGATCACAAAGTATGTATGGGTTTGGAAATCAGAATGCTTCCCTTTTTTTGCTAGATTATGTAGTTTCAGAATCTCAAGATAGTACAAATAACTACTTTGCAGGCAAAAGTGGAGAAACATTAAAAAAGATGATTGAAAATGTTTTAGAACTTAATCATAACTCTATTTATATGACTCATGCGATTAAATGTAAACCTTTACATACCAACAGACCCTCAGAGTCTGAATGGAATTCATGTAAACATTACCTTTTTTCTCAACTTGAATTTGTCAAGCCAAAAGTTATAGTCACCTTGGGTGAAGATGCGTATGCGCATCTAACAGGTGATACAAATAATTTTGAAAACGTCAGAGGACACGTAATAGATTTTAAAGGATATAAACTCATTCCGATCTATCATCCTCAATACCTTCTTAGAAATCCGGAATCTAAGAAGATAACACTAAATGATTTAAATACTATAAAGAGTTGTCTATGAAAAAACTATTTTTAATTCTATTAGTACCATTTGTAATTTTTGCACACAGCTACCTTGTTTCAGACATACCTCTTCCAAAAACATATGTACTTGATCTTGATCCTTATGAATGTGATGAAGAGTGTTTGCAAGAATTTTTAGAAAACGAACAAATTTTTTCTTTTTTAGCACATGCACCTAGGAAACTTCCAAATAAGGAGCTTGAAGAAGCAAGAATGATTAATGCTGCTATCTTCAATATAGGTGCTTCAAATACAAATGCGAACTTTCGTATCGCACTTTTACTTCCGTATAAACGTATAGGTAAATATGCTACATCAACAACAAATGCCGTTTTTGCCTACCTCATGACAAAAAGTACACCGTTTGATATGAGAAGCTATAAAATTGAGGATGAAAGTTACGACACTATACAAGCAGCTTTACAACGTATTGAACAAGACGGTATAGAGTTTGTAATTGCACCGCTTACAAAAGAGGGTGTAGACAATATCATTACCATCGATCCTGAACTAAGCATATATTTTCCTACTACAAATAAAAAAGATGTAGAAACAACTTCACCATATCTTAGTTTTGGAGGCATAGACTACTCGACACAAAGTGATATGCTTTTAAAAGAGGCAGTATCTCCGCTTATTATCTTTTCTGGTACTTCCGATACAGGAAAAAAACTTGCACTTTATCAAGAAAATAGATTTTTACACCCTGTAGTTGACAATATAGAACCAAGTGCTTTCTCTCCTACCCATGAGCTTGTAATGCCGACTCAAACAGAACAAGAACCTAAAAAGGTGTTCAAATACTATATCTCGACAAGAACAACAAATTTAGAAAACTACCTCAAAGAAAAAGAAGATATTGTAGAAGGTTCATTCTTAATCAATACTCCGATCATTAAAACGGGTATGATTATGTCGCAATTAACCCTGTACGATACAAATGCGACGAACGTACTTTCAACACAAATTAACTACAATCCCCTACTCCTTTCAATGACTCAATATAGAGACAGAGAAAACATGGTGATTGCCAATTCAATTACAAAACAAGACAATGTGCAAATAGAGATGAATTCACTTATCGGTAACGACATAAAATACGATTGGATCAATTACTCTACTATTGTGGGTGTTGATTATTTTTATTCACAGGTAACGGGAGAAGCAAGAGTATATGATCTTGCTATAAAAGACGCGCAGGTAGTCTATGATATTGAGCTTTTAAGACCAATGAGGACAAAGTTTGCAAAATATATCCCTTCACAACCGCCGGAGCCGGAATTAGAAGAGACTGAGAATTAACTCCTTAGTCTCTTTATCCATCTTTTTAATAGCACCTTCAAATGATATATGTGCTAACAAAATTTCTAATTCAAAAAGCTTTTCATCCTCTTTATATACAGTTTGTTTTAACGTAAACGAAGCAGCTTTCATATCAAGCAGTTCTGTCTTTACATTCAAAATATCACCAAGTTTTGCACTTTTAAAATAGTCTGCAATTATCTTTCTTGCAACAAAGTGTCCATCATCTAAAACAGGTGTCAAGCCCTTGTCAAAAAAAGCCTGACTTCTGGCTCTTTCACAAAAGTTCAGATAGTTTGAATGGTAAACTATACCACCCGTATCTGTATCTTCATAATAGACTCTGATTTTCACCCTATCTCCTTATTTTAAAACTTATACACTAAACTTGTTGTTTGTGTAAAGTCACGTTTTTCAACACTTATAGCTGGTTTTGAATCATAATCGTAGTTTACTTTGAGTGAAATAAAAAACTTTTTATATACATTTACTTGGAACTCTAACGTATTTGTAACAATATAATCATTTATGTTGCCAAATTTAGGCTGATAATATCCTACATAGCTTATTGCAGAATCATCCCCTAATTTATTTGTATATGATAGATACAGATTCGCTCTAAGATTCTTCTCATTAGGATCTATATCTGTAGTATATTGGATATCTTCATGAAAAGCACCCACTCCTGCAAACAGTTTTCCCATCGATTCATGAACAATATAAAAACGGTATCCTCCACCTGCTAAAGATCTGTTTTTAATTTTTGTAAATTCATTTGTCTGTACCTGTCCAAAAAGCTCATAATTTACATTTTTCTTCTCGTAAAAAGTATGTATATATCGTAAGTGTAAATAAGCTTTATTTGTATTTTTTGTCCCTTCAACTTCAGCATAATTTACACTTGCTTCTGCCCATGTCACATAAGAGCTGTTGTTGTCATACTGAACTTTAACTCCACCCTTATACTCATCCTTATCTGTATTTCCCCGAGTATTTTCAATAGAAGCTTCTATAACTCCGCTAACACCAGGATTTTTACCTATTTCGACCGGAGCAACTGAAACTACTGCATATGCAGAAGAGATCAAACTTAATAACACTAAAATAAAACGCATCTGTTTCCTTTAAAAAATTCGCCTAATTGTATTCAAACCTCTTTAACTTTATCTTTAAGAAAAGAAACTGATTTCCAATTTTTTGTATTTTACAGTACAATGAGACCATTAAGCTCTAAAAAGCTACAAGAGGATTTTTATAAATGTATAAGATTTATCTTCGTTTTATCATTTATTTTCTTATATTTGGTGCAGTCGTTGCTATTGGCACGTCAATTGTAAACCACACTCTCCAATCTAAAAACTTAAAAGAAGAGATAAGAAAAGACGCTATACATTCGGCAGAATCTAAACTTGAATTAACAGATATTTATTTAGACCATATAGAACAAGATTTATATTCTCTTAAAAACAATCCATTGTTTCTCGAATACTTGGAAAATGCTTCATCTACAAATTCTGCTGCTATAAAAAAACTTTTTCTCAATATTGTAATGGCGAATAAAGATTATTTTCAACTTCGCTTTATTAATACGGAAGGTAAGGAACTCATCCGTATTGACAAAGACAGAAATACTGACAAAACATTTATAGTCGATGACAAAAATTTACAGGATAAATCAAAAAGGTACTATTTTTCCGAAACTCTAAAACGTAAAGATATAGATTATTGGTATTCAAAACTCGATCTCAATGTAGAACATGGACAAATCGAACAACCTCTTCGTCCTACTCTTAGGATTGCTACAAGAGTAAGATTTCAAGACAAATGCCGAGGTTTAGTGATCATTAATATAGATATGTCACATCTGCTAAAATCATTAAAAAATTCCAATGAGTTTCATGTCTATATAGTTGATAAAGATGGGTATTTCATTACCCATCCCAATGATACAAAGTCTTGGAGTAGATACCTGGGAACCGATCATACTTTTATGAGTGAATTTTCCTATGCAGATCCTCAAGAGTTTTTAGGAACAAAAAATTACCGCGAAGATAATCTATATAGCTACTCCTTGGAAAAACAGTTTAAAAACAATGAAGTTCTTCATCTGATTCTTCAAACACGTTCTGAATATCTATCATTACTCAAACAAGATGACTATAAGCTGACACTTTATTTGGCACTGCTAATTTTTCTTATTTCTATTCCCACAGGGCTTCTGATTGCGATTAAACCTACAAAAATCCAAGATACACTCAATTGTACGTTAAATGACAACCTCAAAAAAACTGAGATCATCGATAAATACGTTTTAATGTTTACAACTGATAAAAATGGACTGATTCAAAGCATTAGTACAGCTATGTGTAATCTTACAGGTTATGAAAGATCGGAATTGATAGGTAAAAAATCTTCTATTCTTAAAAGCGGCTATACATCTCCAGAGATCTATAAAGAACTTTGGAGTACTATTAACAACGGTACAGCTTGGAATGGTGAAGTACAAGACAAAAATAAACAAGGAGATTTATTTTGGCTTGATACGACTATATTACCGTTATTTGATGACAATAAAAACATTACAGGTTATAT
Organism: Sulfurimonas sp.; assembly: GCA_041547625.1. Taxonomy (GTDB): domain Bacteria; phylum Campylobacterota; class Campylobacteria; order Campylobacterales; family Sulfurimonadaceae; genus Sulfurimonas. The sequence continues at coordinate 2,281 of JBFEUD010000081.1, read as the reverse complement.
GTCAATTTCATCAGACATTACAAGTAAAAAGCTTTTTCAATTAATTTCGGAACATGATAAATTGACTAATATCTACAATAGATATAAACTTGATCAAGTATTAGAAGAAGAGCTTCATAGGGCACAACGTTATAACGTACCGTTTTCATTGATAATGCTTGATATTGACCACTTTAAATCAGTGAACGACACATTTGGACATCAAGTAGGAGATTCTGTTCTCATAGAATTAACAAAACTTTTAAGAACAAACATTAGAAACACAGATGCAATCGGTCGATGGGGTGGAGAAGAGTTTTTAATTGTCTGTACCAATACAGACCTTAACGGTGCAAAAGACTTAGCAGAAAATCTCAGAGAAAAAGTAGCCACTTATGATTTTGCAACGGTTGGTCATAAAACCTCAAGTTTCGGAGTAGCTTCATATATTGAAGGTGATAATGTCGACTCCCTGTTAAAACGTGCAGATGACAACCTTTATAAAGCAAAAGATAGTGGCAGAAACAAAGTTGTTTCAACTTAACAATAGGCATTTTGCCTATCGATAAGTTAGTTTTGTTTCCAACCGCCGCCAAGTGCTTTGTAAAAAGTTGCTTCTTCGATCAATAACTGCGATTTTGCCGTTACGGCAGAGAGTTGAGAGCTTAGCAATAGTCTGCGTGCTGTTAGAACATCTAAGTAGCTTGTAGTCCCTGTTACATACTTCTTGTTCGCAACATTGTAAGCTTCTTGATATGCATTCACTTGTTGCTCAATAGCTGCTTGTTTTGCTTTTTTAGCCTTCATTGACTGTAGTGCATCATACACCTCTTTATAAGCATTTTTAACCGCTTTAGAGTACATTATTAAAGCTTCTTTTTGTTCCGCATTACTCACATCTACACTTGCAGAAATTCTTCCGAAATCAAACAGAGGCATATAGATACTCGGCCCTATTCCCCAAACTTGAGAATTACTGCTTGATATATTACTCAGTTTTTGACTTTGCAGTCCAAAATTTCCGCTTAATGAAATACTTGGAAAATATGCCGCTTTTGCAACACCTATAAGTGCTGTCTTTGCTTTTAAATTCTCTTCTGCAACTTTGATATCGGGACGATTTTGCAGAAGATTTGTCGGTAAATTTTCGGGAATCTCTATAAATTCAGGCAGCTTTGTTTTTGTTGCAATGTTACTTTCAAAGATCTCTTTGGGCGAGCGACCTAATAAAATAACCAAAGCACTTTGAAGTTTTACTTTTGTTACATTCAACTCTTCAATAGTTGTTCTAACAGAAGCGAGTTCCGCTTTTGTCTGAGCCAGTACCAAAGAATCTATTACACCGTATTTATACTCTTTTTCTCTGTATGCTAAAGTCTCTTCATAGTTTTTAAGATTCTCGTTTGCAATACGAATCTGTTCCTCTGCCGCTACAAGGTTAAAATAGTATGAAGCAACATCGGTAATGAGAGAGATACGGATAATCTCTTTATTTGCATTTACTGCCAAATAGTTTGCTAAATTTGCATCTCTTTGATTGAAGTTTCTTCCCCAGAAATCGAGCTCATATGCAACTGATGCACTTATACTGTAATCATTGTATATCCCACCGAAAAAACCTGGAAAGGCATTTACACTTCTTTTTTGTCTTGATGCCGTTGCTTCCAAATCAACCTGCGGATACAGGTCTGCATCACTGATATCATACTGTGCACGTGCTTTTTGTACATTTGTGACAGCAAGCTTGAGATCATCATTGTTTTTGAGTGCTTCTGCAATAAGAAGATTCAACTTCTCATCATTAAAAGCTTTAAACCACTCTACATTGACTTTTACTTCCGCTTGTGCCTTTGGAAGTTCCAGCTGAGGCTTTTCATACTCCGGTGCTAAAGAACAAGCTGAGAGAAAGAGAATACAACTGCTAAGTGCTAGCAAAGTTTTAGTTTTCATCTAAGCCTCCTTTGTTATAAAATTTACTTTTTACCCTCATAATCAAATAGTAAAATAGCGGTACAAAAAATATACCGATTAATGTCAAGACAATCATACCGCCGACAACCGTAGTACCTATAATATGACGGCTGTTTGCCCCTGCCCCGATACTTACAGCAAGCGGTAAACTACCCATGATAAACGCGAACGATGTCATAACAATAGGTCTAAAACGGACTTTCGCTCCCTCTACTGTTGCCTCAAACAGACTCAATCCGCTTTTTAGACGCTGCATTGCAAACTCAACCATAAGAATAGCATTCTTTGCAGAAAGACCTACAAGGGTAATAAGCCCCACTTGAAAATAGAT
>JBFEUD010000080.1:0-7266 GCA_041547625.1 Sulfurimonas sp. | reverse complement strand
GGTGGATAGAAACTTCACAAGAAACCTTTACACCCTCTTGCTTTGCTTTAGAGATCAGCTCTATACTTCTTGGCGATGCAATAGATTTAAAAAGAATTTTAATATCGAAGTATCTTGCAATCTCGATCATTCTTGAAACATGTAATACTTCACTCAGTTCAGGAATGCCTGTAAGTCCAAGGTGTGAACTTACATCACCGTCAAACATAACTCCTGAATGGATTAAAGAGTTATCTTCTGCCTTACAAAAAAGTGTCGTGTCATACATCTTTACATATTCGGCAATTTTTATTGCAGTGTTATTTTTGGCGATTGTACTCATATATGGAGACGCAGCACCTTTTTTCAGTAATATAGCAATATTCGAGAGACTGAGATCATCTTGAAGTGTATTGAGCATCAAATCTATTTGAACATCTTTGATGTCTTTAATACTGTTTTGTGCGAACTCAAGAACAACTTCGTTATCTATTGCAGGTTTTGTATTTGGATTAATTACAACTTTTCCAACACCACCCTGCTTTGCCTCGTTTGCAATAGCATGAATATTTTTTGCATTAAGTGTAGCATCTAACAAACTTACGTTTTTATCTACTAACGACGGAAGAAGATATGCACCTTTTGCATCAATAGTTTTGTCATCTTGTAATGATGTACCTATCTCTACAACTTTTCCGTCAAGTACCTTAACATCAACCTCTTTGCAACCGTTTACGTCGCATACTATTGCATTTGTTATTACCATGTTTACACCACCTCTGATATAATTACGACATTATAAAGAAAAAAGGCTTAAGAGTTGCGTTTTATCCTAACAATTTTTCTACTTTCTCTCTCACTTTTTGCAAAAACCTCTTACGAAAAAGGAAAAGAGCTTTATATACAAAAAGGGTGCTTTAGTTGCCATGGACATAAAGCAGAAGGTATGCAGCGTTCTCCATACCTGGCAAACCGTGCAAAAGGTTTTTTAACTTACAAACTCAAACGTTTTAGAAGTGGAAAAGCCGATACACAAGCACAAGAAATAATGATAAGTTTTTCAAACACTCTCAGTGATGAAGATATTGATAATCTAACAAATTTCTTAGAAAACTATCACGATGATGAAAACTCTGAACGCTACGATGACAGCTATCAAACTTGGGGAGACGGTGGATCATGAAAATACTTGTATCGGCACTGGAACATTCGGCAAACGTACATTTAACATCTTTACAAAAAAAGCTAGGTGATGATGTTGAATTTATCGGAATATTTGATAAAAAACTAGGCGACCCTATCATTGACCTGCAATCACTGGCTATTATGGGGCTTGTAGATGCTATTAAAAAGATCCGCTTCTTTTTCAAGCTTGCAGATGAGATGGTAGAACTTGCAGCAGATGCTGATAAAGTACTGCTTATAGACTCTTCAGGATTTAATTTGCCGCTTGCAAAAAAAATCAAGAAGAAATATCCAGATAAAGAGATCATCTACTACATATTGCCGCAAGCATGGGCATGGAAGAAAAAGCGTATACCTGTTCTTGCAAAGACTATTGATAAGTTAGCATCTATTTTACCTTTTGAGCCTTCTTATTATCCGCCAGAAGCAAATATTGAATATGTAGGACATCCGCTTTTAGATCAGATTACAGTTTTTAAAGAGCAACTAAATCCAGAAATCAAATCTATTGCTTACTTACCTGGTAGCCGAAAAAGTGAGATCAGGCGACTGATGCCGATTTTTAAAGAGTTAATTTCGATTCTCAGTCTTGATGCTACCATTGTTATTCCAAAGCACTTTTCACAAGAAGAAGTTGAAGAACTTTACGGTGACCTCAGTGGCATTACAGTTTCACACGATACGCACAAAACACTCTATGAGGTTGATTTTGCCTTTATCTGCAGCGGAACGGCAACACTGGAAGCTTCACTGGTCGGCACACCATTTATTCTAGTCTATAAAGCAAAATCTCTTGATTATTTTATAGGCAGCAGACTTGTGAAACTAGACCATGTTGGGCTTGGAAATATTTTGTTAGAAAAATATAAAAACATTACGCTACATCCTGAATTTTTACAAGATGAAGTAACAACAGAAAATCTGCTTCAAAGTTTTAAAAACTATAAAAGAGATGATTTTTTACAAAATGCAAAACTTTTAAGAAAGTATCTTAAACAGGGTTCTTCCGAAAAAGTAGCACAATGGATAAAAAAATAACATAAAGTACAACTTTACGTTTTCTGTATAGAATACTATGCTATACTTAAATCAATTAATTTAGTAAAATAGGACAAAAATGAAATTTTTTCTACAATATACATTTATATTCATTTTATCAATAACAACAACGTTCGCAGCTGGCTTTTTAATGCCAGATCAGGCATTTCAGCCATATGCAAAAGTCAATGATAAAATGGAGATAGAAGCCGGTATTACACTAGGAGAAGAGATATACGTATATGACAAGCAGCTAAAAATGGAACTTGTCAATGCTAAAGATATCTCTATTAAAGATGTAAATAAACCTGTTCCTGTCGAACACCATGGAGATATGGTACACCGTGAATCTCCAAAGTATGTGTTAACACTTCAAGACACTTCTTCAGATAAAGGTGTAAAAGAGCTAACACTTAAAATGTCTTATCAAGGATGTTCAGAACAAGGTTTATGTTATGAACCTTATACAAAAGAGTTTAACCTGAAAATCGATACTTCTAAACTATCGACTTCAACTACTTCAGCTAAGCAGTTACCGGCAGTAAAAGCAGGTGAAAAATCTGAAACTGACATCATCTCGGATACAATCAAACATAGCGGATTTTTTGTGATTATTGCGACATTTTTCCTTTTTGGAGTTCTCCTCTCTTTAACACCGTGTGTATTCCCTATGATCCCTATTATCTCAGGTATCATTATCTCTCAAGGTCATGGTTTGACAACGAGAAAAGCATTCGCTCTTTCTGTAGTGTATGTACTTGCTATGGCTGTAGCATATACAATTGCCGGTGTTTTGGCAGGTCTTTTTGGCTCAAATCTACAAGCAGCACTGCAGACGCCATGGGTAGTATATTCATTTGCAGGTGTTTTTGTTGCCCTAGCTATGTCAATGTTTGGATTTTATGAATTAAAACTGCCAGATTCAATAGTCTCAAAAGTAAGTGAAGGATCATCTAAAGGCGGTTTTATCGGTGTTGCTATCATGGGATTCTTATCTGCTCTTATCGTAGGACCATGTGTTGCAGCTCCGCTTGCAGGTGCACTTGTTTATATCGGACAAACCGGTGATGCATTTTTAGGTGCTACGGCTCTGTTTAGTATGAGTATAGGTATGGGTCTACCGCTTATCTTAGTTGGTGTAAGTGCAGGTAAATTTATGCCAAAACCTGGGGCATGGATGACTATGGTAAATGCAATCTTTGGCGTTATTATGCTCGGTGTTGCTATCTGGATGCTTGATAAAGTTATTCCAAATGAAATCACAATCCTTCTTTATGCTTTACTCGGTATCGGTTTTGCTCTTTATCTAGGTGCATTTGACAATCAAGGACATATCTTTAAACGTACTGTAGCAGTGATCATGTTTATCTATTCACTTGCACTATTTATGAGCTTCCTAGCAGGTAAAACCAATCTGACACAGCCTCTTGGTTTTTTAGCAGCTTCCACTGTAAATGTAGAAACAATAAAAAAAGAGGAGCTTCAATTTGAAGTTGTTACCTCTTTAGAAGAGCTTGATACCGTTTTAGAACAAAATAAAGGTAAAAAAATTATGCTTGATTTTTCTGCTGAATGGTGTGTAGCGTGTAAAGAGTTTGATGAAATAACATTTCAAGACCCTGCAGTTATACAAGAGCTCAAAAACTATGTACTAGTACGTGCAGATGTAACTGCCAACGATGAAAATGCAAAAGCGCTCAGTAAAAAGTATAAAGTATTCGGTCCTCCGGTAATTATCTTTTTTGATCAGGAACTTCAACCGATACATTCAAAAACTGTCGTCGGTTTTACTGAACCTATCAAGTTTTTAGAACATCTTAAATCTCTTTAATTAGGAATATCTATGTTAGACCCAAATACAGAAGTATGTATATGTAATTCATTAACTGCACAGGATATTGCAGATTGTATTAAAAAAAACAACTTTACAACTTTCCAAGAGATTTTAGAGAACAATGACTGCCCTATGGGTGACAAGTGTGAATCATGTCACGATGAGGGCTTTAACAATGACGGTATTAATATCCCTCTTGTTCTTTCTCTTGTGAAACAGGGGAAGTTGTAGGTAAATAGATCTTAAAGATCGATTTGCCCTCACCTGTTTCAACTTTAATTGAACCTCCAAAATGTTTTTCGATAATCATTTGAGACATATATAGTCCCAGTCCCGTACCATTTTTCCCTTTAGTACTGAAATAAGGTTCAAATAACTTCTCTAAATGCTCTTTTGGAATACCGCCTGCATTATCTTCAATGGCAATCACAATTTGCTCTTCTTCTTGTTTTAAAGAGATATCGATCTTCTTATGATGCCTATTTGATAAATCATACGCATCGATAGCATTATTTAAGATGTTTAAAAGTACTTGAACAAGCTCATTAACATATACCCTTGCCTTAATAGACTTGTAAATCTCTATGTTTACGTCTATATTTTTTAATCTAGCATTGATCAATGTAATAGCTTTGTCAATCAATTCTTCTAGTTCTATCTCTACAAACTCTTTGTCTTTACAAAAATATGTTTTAAAATCATCAACCGTATCTGAAAGATAAATAATCGTTGCATTTATAGCCTCAAATGTTTGTAAAATCTCCTCTTTATCCAGTTTATTCTCTAAAAGATACTGCAACTGTATCTGAGATATTTGTAAGGTAATTGTATTTAAAGGCTGTCTCCACTGATGTGCAATCATACTCACCATCTCACCCATTACAGCTTGTTTGGACTGTTGTGTTAAAAGCTCGTCTTTTGCTATGAGCTCTTGCACTTTTTGTTCAACACTCTCTTGTAGTGTTTTATTATAGTCACGTAATCTTTTAGTTTGTTCGGAAACCTCTTTTTCAAGCTCTTTATTAAACGATCTGAGTTTTCTTTGGTAATAGAGCATTACCAATAAAATGACTCCCATTACTCCGACAATTTTAAATACAAGCGAATAATCCATCGTTTTTTGATAACGTGTTGTTCTCCAGGTATTTAAAATATTATCCATTCTGTCTTTTGAAATCCTCGTTAAAGCTTTTTCGATAATCTCATATAATACGGGCTCTGACTTTTGTATCCCTATACTTGCAGGTGCAGGATACTCTTTTGCCAAGAAACCGTTAATTTTAAGTTTTCCGTATCCGTATTTATCAATAAGATAGTCTGCCTGTAAATCTAATGAAGCGATTGCATAGGCCTTAGAGGAAAGGAGCATTTTCACCATCTTATTTTTATCACTCTCCACTACAATATCAATGTAAGGATAAAGTGAATGAAGATAACTTTTAAATGAAGGTTTTTGTACTACTATTGTTGTATTTGCCAATTCCTCAGGGGAAAGAACAAACGATTTGTCTAGTTTACTAATTAAAGTAAAGTGTACATTCATAAAAGGTTTTGTGGCTCGGAGTGTCGGATATGACTCTGAATTTGTTCCAAAAGCAGAAAGAATTTGACACTCCCCTTCTTTCACTTTGTTTTGTAAATCCTCTTTTGAATTTGAAGCCACAGCTTCAAAACTTAACGACGTTGTTTGGGCAAGATCATTAAAGACATCTGACATTATCCCGGTGATTTTACCCTTCTTTACTCCGTCAATAGGATACTGATCAGCATATGTACATACTTTAATAACTGGATTTTGTTGAATATACTGTTTTTCTACCTCGCTCAAATATAGACTTTGATTCACATATTCATAATTAAAAATAAAATTTGAGAGCTCTTTTTGATGGTCAAGATTAAAGTGCTTATTAAAAAAGGCCATCTGCTTATTTAAAAAGTTTTTATCTATAGAACCTATATCATACGTATGCGGAAGTATAAGTTTTTCAATACCGTTGGCTTCATAAAAAAGATCTTCTATCGAAAGCTCTGGAGCATACTTCTGATGTATGATATCTATGAGTTCTTCTTTATGCGTTAATGCATACTGCCATCCTCTGATTGTAGCATTTCTAAAATCAATTGCTCTAGATGGGTGTTTTTTTATCTCATCTGCAGAAGTAAAAAGCTCCATCTGTAGTATATAAAGGTTTTCATTACTCGGATCAAAGACGTTATATTGAATACCTTTTTTATCGAGTTTATGAACTTCATTAGAAATGAATGCAGTCAAACCATCCACTTTGCCTTCTACAAATTCATCAATAGAATAAGTATGATTCACAAGTTCAATGTCATCTATATTTATATTGTAAAAATCTAGAAAAGGTTTAAAGTTTAAGACAAAGTCCTCGTCTATAGAAGACATAATTCTCTTACCAATCAAATCTTTAGGAGAACGTATCTCCGGTTTTACAATCATTACCAAAGCAGAACGTTTAAAAAAGGAAGCTACCAGTTTAATTGGTTTTCCCTTAAGATAATCAACTAATGTTGAAGAGTTGTGCACACCGTAAGTAGAGATCCCTTTGAGTACTTCATCCTCTATCTGAAGACCGTCTTGATACTCTTTGAACTCTACATCCAAACCTACATCTTTATAAAATCCTTTTTCTTTCGCAGCGATAAAACCTGCAAATTGGAATTGATATTTCCAAGGCAGTTGTAACGAGATCTTCTCAATTTTTTTTTCTTCAACTGCAGCAGCGGATAAACTTACAATACAAAGGAGCAATATAATTAAATTTCTCATTAGTTTGTTAGCACCTTTAACACATCCTCAAACTCTCCAGCGATAATATCTTTAATTGAGCATGCTATCATTAAATTTACGGGATAATCAAAATCTTCTATAATTCTCTTTTTAGTATCTACAAAATAGCCATCATCTAGGATTTTTTCATCTTTAGAAAAATTCTCTATATAAGCTCTGGTACTGTGCAGATATCCGTATACATCTTTTCCTAAGGCACTAGCATAGCCACATTCCCAGACCGTACCGCTGTCAGCTTCTTTTCCTCGAAAACTGTTAATGTTGGCAATAACAATATCCGATTCTTGTATCATTTTTCTATTGGCCTCATAAATATCTTGTGCAATTTTCTGTTTTGGATTTGGTGCCGGTCTCTATGCCGGTGTGGACCACAATCCTCTGAGTGTGGGAGGACCGCTTGCCAGGCATGCCTCGGGGC
>JBFEUD010000079.1:0-7297 GCA_041547625.1 Sulfurimonas sp. | reverse complement strand
TTGTGTTTTTGCGACAAGATGAAAAAATCTTCCACCCTGTAAAATCTTAAACCCCTGAGTTTCTGCAAACTCTTCCAGTTCAAGTAGTAAAGTAGTATTTTTGAGTATAAAAGGTTCAGTAAAGTCTCTTTGCTTCGCCAATGAAGCATTGGTATAATCAAAGCCGGTTAACTGCATAATTTCATCAATACTCATATCACTAAACCCTTTCATACTAAACTCTTCTTTGTGCCTGTTATAAAACGCTAGGACTTTACTATATTCTTCTCCAAAGATAACTACTTTATAGCCATCATAAGTTTCTAAACCTTCTAATTCAAGTCCTTGATACCCTTGGGGAATAAACAACGCGGCACCATTTTCTGTTATAAATGGTTCTATTATACCAACTTTTTGTTGTAAACGTATAACTTCGGCTTTTGTCTTACTCGTTGTAAAAATGAGAGGGATATGATTTTCTTTAATATAATGGAGAGCTTCCAATGCAGGGGAAAAGGAGTAATCGTCGTGGTTTAAAAATGTACCGTCTAAATCTGTAAAAATTAATTTTTTCATATCTATAAGTGTAATGTATTATACATACATATTCTCCTTTTCATTGTTGAAAAAACAAACAAATAGTTATCTTGTTCTTTGAAACCTCTCTTGCAGAAGTTTTTTGATAACATTTACGTTTGCAATACTTAATTTATAGCTGTCATCCATCATTTTATTTATATGAAATACTTCCGTAACTGTTATTCCGTATGGGTCTTTTTTCTCTTTTACCACTTTATCTTCATCATTGAAACTATAAAGATACAGTGCCTTTCGTGCTGTTTGAATATAGTAAGTAAGAACTATCTCATCAGAATGTTTTTTCTCAATAGCAACTACAACTCTTTGATCATCTTTATATGCTGCAGGATCTATTCCAATTATTTTCTCTGCAGATTTTACAGAGATATAACCGATATAGAACTTATTGTAAAGATCATGGTATCTTTGAATTTTCGGATTGTATAAAAATCCCATATCAACAATATGCTTTTTGTGAGATCTCAATGTTTTTGTAATCCAGCTCATCGTATTATAGTATCTAAAAGGATGCAATTTTAAAGTATGCGCTTCAATCATTTTGGGAGAACGGATTTTATCTTTTGGTTGTAATTTCTGTTTTTTGAGATCCGTAATATAATCTAAAACTTCTTCAGCTGAAAACTCTTTCGTAAACCATACTTTACAGTACGGTGGAAACTGTTTATAGCCAATAGCTCCATGGTTTAAGATTATCAATGCTTTGATCTCATAATTAGGAAAAATAATCTCTAAAAGTGCTTTTTTCTTGCGTAAACGTTTTCTCAATTTTAAAACATTTTTTACAAGTGTCATCTCTACAAAATACAGTTCATTGTTTTTTGTAATGAACATTGCGTCAAATTCACTAATTTCACGCGATTTTGTACGATATACAATCTGCTCTTTTTCACTGATTGAAAGTGTATTCGCATGTGCTTTTTGCTTATTTTGATGGAAACCTTTTAAAATAAACTGTGTAATGTAGTCATTATCTTCTGCATAACGGAGTAGTTTTTCATAAATAAAGTTTTCAAACACCTCACCTTCAAAAGAGCGATACGAACTTAAATATGAAGGATCATCTTTATCAACTCCGTTTTCAATTAATGAGAGTAAATGTTTTGTATTATAGTCGTAATGGAGTAAGTTATCAGCGATATCTTCTTTCTCTAGATTTTTGATCGAATCGCTAATCTCAAGCATTAAGAAACCATTTCAGAGTTTTTGAAAAACTCATCGATTACATCTCTGAACTCTTGAATGTCAACAATCGTATTGACCTGGTTCCTTAAAGCTGAAGCACCTCTATAACCTTTTGAATATGTATGTGCATGTTTTCTAAACATAGCTACACCGTGAGCACCGTAAAACTCAATCATTTTGTCGTAATGCTCCATTATAATCTCGTGTTTCAAGCTGAGCTCTATATGCTCATTACCTGTCTTTAATTGATGAAAAATCCATGGAGCACCTACTGCACCGCGTCCAATCATAACACCATCAGCTCCAGTATGTTCTAATACCCACTGAGCTTTTTCAAATGAGTCTATATCACCGTTTGCGATAACAGGTATGTTAACAGCTTGTTTAATCTCCGCAATCGCATCGTAATCAACAGGAGCTTTAAATTTTCCTGCACGTGTTCGTCCATGAACCGCTAAAAAATCAGCACCGCTGTCTTCAACAACTTTTGCAATATCAACATGGTTTTTTTCTTCAAATCCAAGACGAATTTTTACGGATGTCATAGATTTGTTTGAAGTCTCTTTGATTGTTTTAATAATATCTCCCATCAAAGGAAGGTTTAAAAGGAGCGAACTACCACTTCCATGTCCCACTACTTTAGGTACTGGACAACCGCAGTTAAGATCAATTATATCGATCCCTTCTTGCTCATTTAAAATCTCTACCGCTTGACGTACGATATCTACATCTGCACCTGCTATTTGTACAGAGTAAGGATCCTCTAATGGTGATTTTTCCAACATATGAAGTGTTTTTTTCGAACCGTGTGCCAAAGCGTTTGAGCTTAACATCTCACTTACAGTAAGATCAGCTCCAAATTTTTTAACCACACTTCTAAAAGGGAGGTCAGTAAACCCCGCTAAAGGAGCTAATACATAGATAGGTTTTTCAAAAGAGAGTGGTTGTGCCATTTATATAAACATATCTATAGGGAAATTTTTACCTGCTTCTTTAAGCGCACGGTATGCTCTAAAGTTAAGATACTCACCTTGCGATGCAATATCTAAAATCTCATTTGCAGGATTAAGCATCTCTAAGTCATATAGAGTGTATAGGTATGCATCCATTGCATCTTCATTTGATTCAATTAACGTTTCAAACAATTTCATTCTTTGTTCAGGAATCATACTGCTTTTCGAAAGTGTCATTGAAATAGTGATAAAGTTTTTCTTATCAAATTCTAACATGTTCATTAGTTCAATTAGTTTGTGATTTGGAATTTCAAGTCTGTTGTCATCCGCATTAATACGAGCGAAAATAATATTAAGTGCTTCTTCAGTCATATAGTTTTTATATTTTTCAATATCTTCTAGTGATGCTGTATGAACAAAATCTACATATACTTCTTTACAAAGGATATCTGCATATTTAGTCGAGTTACTTAAAATAGCTTCAGCAGTTAAAAAACCGTGTTTATATTTGTTTCTTTTATTTGCTATTACTAATTCGTTTTCAATACTTAGTTTATACGGTTTAAGATCAACAATCTCTCCGCTTTTAATTTTGTTTAAAAGTTCTAAAATCGTATCAATCTTTTCGTTATCTGTCTTTCCTGCGATATCTTTTAAAGGCTCAATTGCAGTATTTTCCAATAACATTCCAAGAAGTTTATATCTTGCTGTTTTAAATTCATAATGTCTGTTTGCTTTACCTAAATAAGCATCTACAATCGCATCAATAATTTTTTCATAATCTTTTTGATATTTACGATCTTTAAAAGTGTGCAGCAATGAATGAAACCACATGTGTGCTGCACTTGCGACATACAATACAAAGATAGGTACAATAACCAATAATGCAATAGATATAGCCGGTAATTCAGTTCCGAAGAAGTTTACTACATAACTATCTTGTGTTACGTATGCGTATACGAACCAACCAACTAAAGCTATCCATACTAAAGAAGCTATTGTATATCTTTTTAAGTACATCATTTGTAAATCCTTTATTTTTTAGACTTTTCTACTATTTCTCTACAATCTATACAGTAAATTGCATGAGGTTTTACTTTTAATCTTTGAAAGCCTATATCATCTTCACACATCTCACAGACACCGTATTCACCTTTAGCTATCTTTTTTAAGGCAACGTGGATCTCTGACAACTCTTTATTTTGCTGTTGTACAATTGCACTTTCTATCATTGAGTTATTATTTGCAGAGGCATAATCCCCTTCATCATTCAATTCTAAAGAGTTTAATTCATCAAGTTCGCTATTTACACCATTGATATTTTTTTCAATCTGCTCTTTACGACTTTGTAATATCTCTTTAAAGAACTCTAATTCACTCGCTTGCACTTGCTTATTTCCCTTTTATTTATGATATGGATGATTATTTAGAATTGTAAAACCTCTATAAATCTGCTCTAACAAAACTGCTTTTGCAATCTTATGACTCATAGTAATTTTTCCTAAACTAATAACAGCATCACTTTTATTCAAAAACTCATCTTCGAAGCCATAGGCTCCCCCGATGAAAAATTTAATCGACATTTTATCATTTAAAAGCTTACTAAAATCAAAACTGTCGATTAATTTTCCATCAGGATGTAAAGTTATACTAAAACTCTTCCCCGTATAAGGCTCTAAAACCTTCGTATATGCCTTTTGTGCGGCATCTGGTGAGATAGTGTGTGCTTTTGTTACATCTTTGGTAAAAATTTCTGTATCTGTTACTTTTGCAAAGCGCGAAATCATCTTTGTGAGGTCTTTATACAACGGATCGTAGATTGATTTTTCTTTTTTTGCAATTGAAACTATCTCAATATTCATTAGAGTAAACCACTTCCAATCACATGATAAGTTACATATTCAAACCGATCTGTATGTTTCACTCCACCTATCGCAGCGACATAATGCTTTGAATGCTTTGCTATAGCATCTAATTGTTCACCTAAGATACCACTTATATCTTTCTTTGTAGATGTATCTCTATAAGCACCTAAACCTATATAGTTTAAATCCATCTCATTTGCTTTTAATACCTCTTCTTTATTGTGAGTAGAGATACCTAGAATTTTATCTTTTCCAATTACATTTCTAAGAACTTTTACTGCTTTTTGAGTATCTGCATCTATCGAATTTAAATCTTCTTGTCCAACATGTACACCGTCGCAAAATTCAATCAGTTCATATGCATCGTTTACAATTAAAAATCCTTCGTAAAGCTTACGAATTTTAATAAGTTGCTGTTTTATGATTGAGATATCAGCAGTTTTGTTTCTATATTGAACAATTTCAGCATTGTTAGACTTTGCAATTTCAATAAATTCTTCAATAGAGATGCCTCTATTATCAAGCATCTCTTGATCACAAAGTGCATATAAACGCATTTTAATCTTTTTTCAGAAGTGTTAGAAGGTCAGAAAGTGTCTTTTTGAGCTCGTTTCTATTTACGATCATATCAATTGAGCCTTTTTCAAGTAAGAACTCTGCTCTTTGGAAGCCATCTGGAAGTTCCGAACCGATAGTCTGCTCAATTACCCTTTGACCGGCAAAACCAATTAGTGCACCCGGTTCAGCGATAATAATATCACCTAAAGTTGCAAATGATGCAGAAACACCACCCATAGTAGGATCTGTTAAAACAGAGATATAAGGGAGATTGTGCTGTCCAAGTTTTGCCAATGCCGCAGAAGTTTTAGACATTTGTAATAATGAGAATGTACTCTCTTGCATTCTCGCTCCACCAGATGCTGAGAAGATAATAAGACCGTGTTTGTTTGCAATAGCACGATTTACTGCACGAACGATTTTTTCCCCTTCTACAGATCCAAGAGAACCACCCATGAAAGAGAAGTCAAAAATAACAAGCTCTACACCAACACCATTCATTGTACAGCTACCGCTTACTACAGATGATTTTCTACCAGTTTTTGCAAAACCTTCTTCTACACGTTTTGTATACGGTTTAGAGTCAACAAACTTCAATGGGTCAACAGGTTCTAATGAAGCATCATGTTCTACGAAGGTACCTTCATCAGCCAATAGTGCTATACGTTCTTTCACCCCTATACGGATATGAAAGCCACATTTAGGACATACATAATTTTGATTTTCAACCTCTTTATAATACATTAAAGAGTGACAAGATTTACATTTAATCCATTGAGCAGATGCTTCAACTTTTTCAGGTTCTTTAGTTTGTGATGATCTTGTAAAAAGGTTTAGTAAATTCAAAAAAATATCCTTCTATTATATTAGTGGGGAATTATAGCAAATTTATATTGAAAAATTGAAATTTTTTGAAAGGATAGTATAAAAAAGATTATATCTCCGAAGATGGAGATATAATTAGTTAAGAAGAGATTCTACAATACTACGAGCAGCTTCACGCCCATCATATGCAGCTGTTACAACAAGATCAGCTCCACGGAAACAGTCTCCTCCTGCATATATACCAGAAGTAGTTGTTTCATGCGTTTCATCATTAATAATGATTCCACCCCACGAGTTTGTCTCAATCCCGTTTTCTGCTAAAAATGACGGTACTACTGGATCAAATCCTAAAGACATGATTACAACATCAGCATTTACACGGTACTCACTACCTTTTAGCTCTTCCATTCTTTGACGACCAGACTCATCTTTTGCACCAAGAGTTGTTTTCACAACTTCGACAGCAACAGCTTGACCATTTTCATTTACAATAATCTCTTTTGGAGATACTTGGAAAGTAAAGTCTACGCCCTCTTCCATAGCATTTTTATACTCTTTTTTACTTCCCGGCATATTGTGTTCATCTCTACGGTATAGACAAGTTACAGATTTAGCACCTTCACGTTTTGCAGTACGTAAACAGTCCATAGCAGTATCACCACCACCGATAACTACAACATTAAGATCTTTAAAATCAAATTTTCTATCATAGTCTGTATTGAAGTTTTTCTTTTGAATATTTGTCAAGTATTCCATTGCAGCATATACGTTTGGTGCTTTTTCACCAGCAATACCTGCATTTTTTCCTTTTGTTGCACCAATTCCGATAAACATTGCATCGTGTTTATTTGCAATCTCTTCAAAAGTGATATCTTTTCCAACTTCACAATTGAGTACAAGTTCAAGACCAGCTTCTTGAAGTAGTTTCACACGACGATCAACAATTTTTTTGTCAAGTTTAAAGTTTGGAATACCATATGTTAAAAGTCCACCCGCACGATCCGCTCTTTCGTACATAGTTACCGCGATACCTGAACGAAGCAGGTATGTTGCGGCAGAAAGTCCTGCCGGTCCACTACCGATTACTGCTACTCTTTTATCTGTTGTAATTCCAGGGAAGTCCGGTTTGAATCCAGCTTTGAATCCCTCTTCATTGATGTATGTTTCAATAGAACCGATAGTAATCGCACCATGTCCGTCATTTAACGTACAATCGCCTTCACAAAGTCTGTCGTGTGGACAAACTCTTCCCATTACTTCTGGAAATGGAGATGGTTCATTAGAGAGTTTAAATGCAAATTCAAGATCTTTTTCACTTACAGCTTTTAACCATTG